>JAYTGR010000450.1:0-5090 GCA_043733205.1 Chthonomonadaceae bacterium | reverse complement strand
GTTTCAGGCCGCTGCCCCAGTGCGCGAGGCTGCGCACTCTCCCGGCGATCCGGAAGCGCAGACCCTGCCCGTCGCCCCAGCCTGCCAGCGCGGTAAAGCGGTCGAAGAGCAGATAAGCGCTGATGACCATAGCCGGTATGAGCAGGCCGACCGCACCTTTGGTCAGGACTGCCAGGGCACAGGCCAGCCAGAAGCCGAGCGTGAGCAGCAGAGGAATGCGGGAGAGCCGCCAGGGAAAGAGGGCGTAAGTCAGAAACTGGCGGCGCAGGGCATGGTGGCTGTGCAGTTCGTAGAAGGCGAGCAGGGCGATAGTAAACCAGAGAACGAGCAGGCCGTCGGTCGTCATCTGGCGGGCATCGATCAGCGTCATCGGCGCGGTCGCATAGACGGCCGCCGCGAGCAGGCCCGCGCGGCGGCCGAACCAGCGCGTTCCGGCGAAACCGACCAGCCCGGTCGTCAGCAGGGCAGCAAAGGCGACCGGCAGACGCGCCGCACCCTCGGACATCCCGAATACGCGCAGCGAGGCCGCGCAGGCCCAGTAGACCAGGATCGGTTTCTCGAAGAAAGGCACGACCTGTTCGTTCGGACGCTGAAGCGGACGCGAGTTGAGGCGGGGCGTCACGATGTCCCCCGACAGGACCATCTGCCGTGCGCCCGTCACATACAGCGCCTCATCGAGATCGAAAAGCGGCACGCTGCCAAGCCGCCAGAAAAACAGAAACAGGCACAGAATCACCACGCTCCACTCCGGGAGGCGGCGCAGAAACGGGCGCGGTGCAGGCGCGGGAGAAGTGTCGTCAGTCATGACTTCAGGATACCTGAAGGCCCAATAGTTTCGCTTTACTGCCTCTTATCCATCTTATTCGCCAGTACCTCGAAGCAGCAATCTGACTGTCTAAATCCGTACTCATTCGGCAAACCGTCATTGGTCTGGAAGCGCCGAATAGGCGTTATTCAGTGCAGTTTCACGCTGCTCTGCAGTCAGTGACTTAACATGGAAATCTACCTGCAGCACATTGAAGAAGCCACAGGTATCCTCCTGCGCATCATGAAAACACTCGAAATCGCCCATTACATAGCTATTTGCCGGCTCATTAAAAGACGCGATTGGGGTCACTTGGAGCGCGATCCGATCAATGTAGAAGTAACTTGATCCACTCGTCTCGAACCAGGTTGGTTTGGGAGCAGGAAAGTGAGCTGCTTGCAGGGTTCGGTTGTCCGATGGACACCTGAAAAGGGTATTTACCGCGTTATAGGGTACTAGAACGGCTTTGATGTCGGGAAGCGTTTTTACCTCGTCGTTAAGCGGGTTGTCGAAAATAGGAACGCCCAACAGTACCAAGGCCTTCGTATTCGGATCGGGCGCATAGGGCAGGTAACCATCGTAGTCCTGTACATAGAGCGCAATGGCCGTGCCGGTCTGGCGCAGGCTGGAGAGGCAAGTCGCTTTTGCCGCCTGCGCCCTCGCAGCGCGGAAGGCAGGGAAGAGCAACGCGGCGAGGATCCCAATGATTCCAATAACGGTAAGAAGCTCTACAAGTGTAAATGCGTGTCTGCATCGACACCGAATTCGACTCTGGCGCATGTTTTCAGCCCTTCTGCAACAGGGCAGTTCCCATCTTGCGCGGAGGAGCCTCCGGGTCGGTAAGGAACTGCTTGGCCACTTCACGCCAGGACGGATCGTTGAAGTGTCGGAGGGAGAGCAGTGCATTGGCCCTTGTATTCGGATCTGAATCACTGAGAAGCTGTTTCATGATCGAACGCGCACGCTGTTCGTGGACACTGCCTTGCGTAAAATTCAAATGGCGCGCAAGTTTGCGCTTGAACACCAAGTTGGATCCGGTAGCGTAGGACTCATAACGACTCCACTCCGCTGGCGAAATATATTTTTTGTCGAAGAGTGTTTTGTCCAGTTGAGAAACATCATTGAGTTGTGCGGGATCGACCGACAAGGCCCGTGCCTCCTCAACGATCTGGATGGGTATAGGATGATGGAAAGTCCGATAGAGCGCGCCGCATCCTATAACCGTACCTATGCCCAGGAGCACTGGAATAATCCACGTGAGTCTGGCACGTTTTGGTGTTTGATTCGTCACTTGTTTCTCCGGAAGTAGTATCGGCAAGGCTGGATGTTGTCGGCGCTCCACAAGCGCTCGCATAGCCGTCTGTCCAGCTTGTTTGTACGCGACGTCTTGCTGAGATGAGCTCACCGCAAGAAGCGCAAGCAGGCGCCGGACAGACTGAGGAGTGCGGAAAGCAACCTACGGTACCGGATCCAGCGGATCTGCGGCGTCTAAGCATCCGGTGCCGGGCTGATTGCTGTCACAGGTCCCACGGCACGACTCAAGATCCGCCGCAGATTTGCAGTTCTTACAGGCTTTCTTGCACGCCGGACATGTAGTTGCATTGTCGCAACCCGGTTGGCAGCAGGGGGGGTACGCACTTGCGAACCCTGCTGCAGGATCCGAACTGGACTGCGCATAGATAACTGCGGGGAGGGCCAGCATTGCGCCAAGAATGAAACCGTGAAACATTTTCTTCATCGTTTCCTCCACCAAGCTGTGTGAGTGCCGTCTGATAGGCAGACTGCTATTTTGCATGCTTTCGACATCAAAATTTTTTATGGTGCCGATGTTGCAACTATATAGACATGTCTTCTATTTGTCAAGTGATATTTTGATACGTAACAGTTCAGACTTGTGCGAGCGATTTCACGCAGCCTGCGGTCTGGGCGTCCGCTGGCTGTCGATGAGCATCTGCCGACACGCCGACAGCGCATCTTCCCCACGCGCCTGCCACGTGCCGAACAGACTGGCAAGCGCCGTCATCGTCCTGGAGCCTTCCGCGCTGCGACTGCCGCCGCTGATCTTGCGCATAATCACCGTCGGACGCACGCTCCGCTCCGCCGCATTGTTCTCCGAGGGAACCTGCGGATGCTCCACGAAGGTGTACAACTCCGACTCAAACTGCAGGAGGCGCTTGCACAGCACACTCTGAGGCAGGCAGGCGCCCACATACGGCCTCGCAAGAGCCGTCGTCTCCCCCTGCAAGCGCACCCGCTCCCGTGCCCGCGCCCTGCCATCCTCGCTCCCAAACGCCTTCCCCTCTTCGTACAAAGACCGCAGCTTGGCCGCCCAGATCCGCACTCCCTCCGAGGGATGCCCCGAAGTCAGCGCATGCACATCGCGCAGCAGATGCACCCAACACCGCTGGTGCAGACCGAAATGGTAGTTGTACCCGCCGTAGAAGTCGCTGAGGAGGATCCCGTCAAACGTCTCCCCCAGCACCGACTTGGGCACCGTGTGCGCTCGGCTCCTGGCGTAGACGAAGTAGCGCAACAGAGGCGTCGAGAAGCTCCACACGTACCCGTTCTTCCCGCTCTCGCGCCAGCCCGTCTCGTCGGCATGCACGAAATCGCTCGCGCGCAGGCGCTCCTTGAGATCAGAGTAGGTCGGCTCCCCCTGCTTGGCCACCGTGTGCAGCAGGGAGACGATCTGTCCGCAGCTGATCGACAGGTGCAGCAGGCACGACAGCAGGGAGGCGATGGTGCGCACGGGCAGGCGACCGACACTGTCGAGATAAGCCACCAGGCTCAGCACGCCCAGGCCGAAGGTTTGCTGACCGACGACCACTTCGGAGAGGTCGGGAGCCGGAACCACGGTTTTGTTGCAGGCGCCGCAGTGACGGGCATGCACAATGTAGTCGGTGACGATGGGGGTCATGGGCGGCAGGGCGATGACCTGCCTTCGGGAGCGTTCCCATCCGCCGCTCAGTCCTCGTCCGCAGTCGGGGCAGGTATCGCAGGCGAGGAGGACTTCCTTTGTGGGGGTGAGACGATGATGGGTGAAGCCCTGCGCCCTTGGCTTGCGAGGAAGCGGTGGGCCGAAGACTTCGGGCGTGTTGAGCTTGACCCAGTCGGGCTTGGCTGCGGGTTCGGCTTTGCCGCCGGATCCTCCGCTCTTGAGGCGGAGGATCTCGTCTTGGAGCTGGGCGATGCGTACGTTGGCCCGCTTGAGAGCGTCGGCTTGCTCGGCCAGAACGCTTTGCAGGCGCATCACCAGGGTCGCCAATTCATCATAAGTTGGAGTGACAGGGGTACTCATAAGCAGGAATACGAACCAACAGACACCAAATACTTAGAAGTCTGAACTCTTTCTTTGATACGGATTATGGGTCGTACCTCTAAATTATTGGAAATAAGTGTCAACGATCGTACCTTCGCTGAAACTAATCCGGGGTAAACTCCAATGGACAAGATAGCACGGTATTTAGCGTTTCTATTGAGATCGCTCCTTTCGGAACTGCACACCGTCTAAAAAAGTTGTAAATATTTCGGTCGGGCAAATTGGATGCGCTGACCCTGCAATTTAGCCCTGAGACGGGTATAATGCTGCAAGCCGATTTCTGAAACCGTCTTGACGTTGCCCCGGCAGCGAGGAATTCAATCGCATGGCTCTGCTTTACCCTTCAACCCGTTTTTCCAGTCGTTCTCTGGCGCTGGCGTTGCTGTTGACTACAGGCGCCGTTGGGGCCACTGCGTTGCTCGCAGAAGTGCCGCGCCCACGGCCTGTTCCTGCTGTCGAGGCGCCCCCAAAGGCTGTGAAGGCGGTATTGCCGCAGGCACGGCCCACGGCGTCTGCAACGGTGACGACGGGACCGGTACTGCTGACGGGGACGTGGCAGAAGAGTTACGATTTGACGGCGGGCAAGGTCGTCGAGATCTCCGTGCATCTGGACAAGCCTTCCGCGCTGCCTCCGAACGGACGCGTTGCGGTGGAGTGGACGCGGCAGGGCGAGATCACACCGGTCGAGGTGAAGCGGCTCGATATTCCCGGTGCGCCGACTGCGAACTGGCGCAAAGTGCTCCACGCGCTCGACAGCGATACCTATGTGGTGTATCGCGCTCCCCTTACCGGACGCTACACGCTGACTCTGCATACGGTCGTGGATGAGGCGGAAGTCGGCGCAGCCTCTCCGCGCTGGCGCGAGAAGGGCAGCGCGCCCCAGCTGACCGTTCTGCCAACGCTTACGCCCTGGCCCGCCGGAACCGCCGCACCGGTCTCCGTGAGTGTGCGACCGGTCATAATCGG
>JAYTGR010000449.1:0-5095 GCA_043733205.1 Chthonomonadaceae bacterium | reverse complement strand
GGTAGGGAACGACGTGGGGCCGGAGAAGGCTCGCGGACATATCGCGGAGCGGCTTGATCCGGCCGCCATAACTCAGTTTGTTGCTGAACGCGATGATCTCCGAGGCGCACCGGAAATGCTCCGTCAGGCAGATGTGTCCGCCGAACGATTCCAGCGCGATGTCGTACATCGAGCGCTGGCCGTCGTAGAGGATCGCGTTGGGAATGCCCGAGAGATGCTCGTCGATGAGCCGCTGGGTCGTGTCCAGACGATCCCCGACCGCGTCCGGGCTGACCTGCTCGTTGTCGCCGACGATCACGACCGATTTTGCCATATAGAGCGGGATCAGGCCCATCGCGTCCGCCTGACTGGCCTCGTCGATGATCACGACATCGAAGCGCGTCGTGCCGGGATCGAAGTTCTCGACCAGCCGGCTCATCGGCATGATCCAGACGGGCACCGCGCTGCGGGAATCCTGCATCTTCAGCCGGGCTTCCTGCTGCAGCCGCGCGGCCCGCTTGCCGGTGCCCTTGCCGATCTTCTTGACCAGATTCAGCCAGCCCATCAGCGCCTGCCGCTGGGGCAGGGAGGTGCGGCGAATCTGCGAGGCCCAGGCACGCCGCTCGACCAGTTCCGCCGTCGTAAATCGCAGCTCGCCGCCAAGCTGTTCGCGCTGACGTTCCAGCGCTTCCGGAGACTGTCGGTCGCGCCGTGCCAGCTCGTCCGCCAGCTGCCGCCACTCCCAGGCACGGTTTACATCACCGGGACACAGTGCGCCGTCGTGAGGCGCCTGCCGTACGCGAATGGCCTGCGCCCAGCCGGGAGCGGCCGCTTCCAGCCGCTGCAGCAGTTCGCGCCTGCGGTTGTAGGCAGCCCGCTCGGACAGCAGTTCGGCCATGTGAAGGTAGGCGAGCCGATAGGTCTCTGCATCCCACACCAGTACCGCCGCTTTGAGGCCTGCCGTGGCCGCACTCTGACTGTTCTTCCCGAACTCGTCCAGTATGGCGGCCATCCTGCGGCCCTCGGCGGCGATCTCCTGCTGACGCAGCTGCGCGCTGTGCGCCCTGAGCAGGCCGACCAGATCGGGAACCACGCGTCTCGCCAGATCCGGCGCACTCTCCCTGCGTACCGCGCCTGCTGGAAAGCGCAGCCAGTAGGGGCTCCAGGCGAATCCCAGACCGGTCAGCGACTGCTCCAGGGGCTGCCACACTTCGGAAAACCAGAGCAGACGGCTGCGCAGCATCGGGAGATAGCTCTGGCAAAACCGCTCCGGCGGACCCGGTGTGCCCTGCAGTGCAGGCCCGCCAATGGCCGTTACCTGCAGTTCCCAGCGGCGGGTCAGGTCGGCGCGCTGCCGATCGAGGCGGACCAGCGACAGCAGGGCGCTGTACTCTTCCAGGGTCTCCGGCTTGCGACCCCTGACCGTCGCCCCGCCGAGAAACTGTCTCCACGTCGGTTTGGTCAGCAGGAGCAGCGCGTGGATCCTGCCTCCTCCCTGCAGGTGCGCCGTGATCTCCGCCAGCAGACGCTCCTGCTCCTCCCTGGGCATGTCGGGATGCAGCACAGGGTTCTGCTCCAGAACCGCGCGCTCCACGCGGATCGCTTCCGCCTCGGCCTGCGCAACGAGTGCGAACAGCGCCTCCCAGAGCCGATACCGTTCCGGGTTCTGACCCGCATTCACGAGTTCCCACTCCCACGCCTCCGCACTCTGCAGAGCCGCGATGCCGGACGTGAGATTCGCCGAAATGCGGGAAAGAGTTTCGATGTCGTTCTGGGAGAGCGGTTTCGACCACAGTCCGGCGACGTCCGATTCCGCCTGTGCCTGACACTCCGCACTCTCTGTGAGCAGATTTTGCCACATGTCTGGGCTGGGAAACATGGCAAGATCGGGCAGCCGACCGTCCAGCTCGCGCTCTTCCTGGGCGGAGATATGGACGCTGCTGGCATAGAGTTCGGCCATCTCCGCGTCTGTCAGCGGGAGAGAGGCGGAGGATACGATCGGCGCGGGAATCCAGTCGGACTTGCCCAGCCCCTCCCGGACCCGCCGCGCGGCGTCCGACGGCAGGATCTCACGGCCTGCGAGGACGATGGCGCGATACTCGTTGCCCCGCGTGTCGAGCAGGTCGGCCTCTGACTGCGCGAGCCGGCGCAGAATCGTTTCGCGCCGGATTTGCAGCTGGGCGGCTTCGGATTCCAGTGTCTCGGCATTGCTGCTGGACAGCCGCTCGACGATCGCTCCGACGGAGGTCTGGAGCTGACTGCGTCCGGCGCTGTCGCTCTCCAGGACGCTGACGCACAAGGGCTGCAGCGGTGGGACGATCTGGTCCCGCAGGACGCGCAGCGCCTTGGCGGAGTAACTGGTCACGAGAATGGTTTTGCCCTGCGCCAGCAGATGTCCGACCAGATTGGCGATGGTGTGGGTCTTGCCGGTGCCGGGCGGACCCTGCACCAGCACGCAGCCGTGCCGTTCGAGCCGCTCCGCGATCTGCAGCTGCTCCTCATTGGCAGGTTTGCTGAACAGAATCTCCGATGTCCTGGAGGCCGTGAATGCGGCAGAAGAGGCCGAATCGGTGAGATTTTCATTCGAAACGTTTTCTCCCGGTTCGTCGGGAACGCCGACAATGCGCCGCAGCGAGGTGGGCAGAGAGGGATTTTCTTCTATCTGATGGAGGATCGATTCGAGAGCGGTTGCGTAACCGGTCGGGCGGTTTCGCAGAAAAACGACCGGTGCAAGGCCGATGCGAGGGTACGCTTCGAAACCCTGGGGTTCGCCTGCTCCGACGAACTGCCCCTGCGCATCGAGACGCGTGCTGAGAGCTCCGAGGAAAGCAGGCAGACCGGGATCGTCGGGCAGCGTCAGTGTCAGCTCGCCCAGCTCCTGCCGGGCCTGCGCGATCACGCGGCCGTCGATACCTTCGACCGCCTGGAACATGGTCGTATAGAACTCCACCGGCTGTTCGGCAAGGCGCAGCACGAACTCCGGAATACCGGGATTGAACTCCAGCTGCAGACGCTGCAGGAGAACCGGGTGATGGAGATTGGCAGCCTTTCGCCAGTTCAGAATGCCCTCGCCGAGAGCCAGTTCCAGCCGCTCTCCTTCCCGCTGTAGCTGTCCATAGACCTCGTAGAGGCTCTGAAACAGCCGCATCGCGGCCCGCGCCGGACGCTCGGCAGACTGCCAGGCGTGTCTCTGTTCCTGCCAGAGCAGAGAGCGTTTGACCAGGGTTTCATCCGCGTCGAAAAGAGTGACTCTGGGCAGGCTATCGGGCAGAATTTCTGTCCGCTGGGGTCTGATCTGGGCGTCGAGGTCAGGATTCTCCCAGCCCGATTCAAGCCAGACAAGGAGTTCTTCGGGCGGGGTGGGGCAGGAGGTAAGTTCCGGCCGGCCGACTCGCAGCAGAACATCCGCACTGCTTTCCACCGGAGCCGGTTCCTTATCCGTGTCGTCCGGTGCGAGATCTTCCAAATCGTCTGGGGAGTGATGGAATGTCGTGATGCAGGAGTGCTGCGGCAGATCCTGAAACCAGAGCTTCCAGCCATACTCCTGGACCGAGAGGCGGACAGGATTGCGGATCTGGTTGTAGGCCTGCAGGTAACGAAAGATTCGCGTGATACGCTGCTGTGCCAGGGAGTCGGCGGGCGAACTATCCATGTATATATCCTTACAAAATCCAAATATAGAACTCAGGACTTGTTCGCAGAGGCGTCTACCGCCGTTTGCGGCGAAACTTGAGGCGTTCTTTGAGCTGCTGCCAGACGTTGAAGACGATAGGGCAGACAGCGGTGTTGTCGATCGTCATCAGCGTCCGCTGGCGGAAGTCTGCCGCGTGCAGATAGGGGAAATCGTGGCAGGCTTGCGGACGGTCTGCGTAGACAGAGCAGCGATTATCCTCTCCCAAAAACGAACAGGGGGTCGATTTGAGATAGTGGGTTCGGGAAGAATCGGTCTCGACATACTGCCGTGAGAACTGCTGGGGTGTCATCTTCAGGCGCTGGGAAAGACGCTGGATGTCCTTATCGTCCACTACGATCTGCAGGGTGCGGCAGCAGTTGCCGCAGGCGAGGCAGTCGATCTGCTTCCAGACCTCGTCCGTCGTCTCCTGCACCACGGCATCCAGTTCCTTGTTCGAGAGGTTCAGACGGCCTTTCAGGAACGCCCGAAAGGCGAGATCTTCCCCTGCGTTGTGCCGCGCATAGCGCTGCATCAACGGTATGTCCCGAATGAGTTTGTCCGGCATCGTGTTGTCTCCATGCCTTCCTCAAAGAGGACAGGCTTCACAGCGTTTTGACGGTGACGAGTGCAGGCGAATCCGTGACAATTCGGATCGGATTACGGAGAGGACGGCCCATATCGGTCCAGGCGACCTCCATCATGTCGCCGTCTGCAAGAGCGATGCCTTCACCAAAACTGAAGGCATCCGCGCCAAAAAAATGGACGTGCAGATCGCCCGGCCGGCAGTGGTGAGGGTATTTGAAATGGTGATGTTCGAGATTGGTCAGACTATGGACCATGTTCTCCTCGCCGGTGGCGATCCCGTGCGACCAGAACGTGGCTCCGTCACGCTCCAGGCGCACTGTGCCGGTGAGATGGGTGAATGTCTCGTCCAGCACGATCTCTGGCCCGATGGAACACGTGCGCATCTTGGAAGGAGCGAGATAGAGATAGTTCTTACGCTCCATCTGATGATCCGAGAACTCGTTTCCTGTGGCGAAACCGATACGATAGGGCTGGCCGTCGGGGCCGATGAGATAGATGCCTGCGACCTCCGGCTCCTCTCCACCATCGTCTCCAAAGTCTGGAACGTCCAGCGGCTCACCGTGTGCCCGTAAGATCGTGCCGCTGCCCTTGTAGAACCACTCCGGCTGCACCCCGATCATGCCCTCCGCGGGCCGCCCGCCCTCCGCGCCCCACTGATAGATCTTCATGCTGTCGGTGACCGGGGCCGCTGCGGCCGCCTGACCGCCACTCTGGTGCATTGCGTCCCGGTTGGCGGCGCTTTTCTTGTGGGTCAGGCCCGTGCCGCTCACCACGCAGCGCGCCGCTTCCTGCGGATGGTCGGCAGCAGGCAGAAGCCGCCATTCCGAGCGGCCGCTGTAGACGGCGTCGTAATCCAGA
>JAYTGR010000448.1:0-13148 GCA_043733205.1 Chthonomonadaceae bacterium | reverse complement strand
CGACCACCGAGATCGTCGAAACCAAGATCGCGGCGCTGGAAGGCGGGGCGCGGGCGCGCTGCTTCGGCAGCGGCATGGCGGCGATCTCTGCGGCGATTCTCTCGTGCGTCAAGGCAGGCGATCATGTCGTGCTGCCGCACACCGTCTACGGCCCGACCCGACAGTTCTTTGCGACCTATCTGCCGCGTTTCGGAGTGGAGGCCACCTTCATCGACGGCTGCGACCCGCAGGAGTGGGAAGACGCCCGCCGCCCGAACACCACGCTCTTCTTTCTGGAGTCGCCCTCCAGCTACCTGATGAAACAGCAGGACTTGATGGCGGTCGCGGCGATCGCGAAAGCGCACGGCATCACCACCGCCTGCGACAACTCCTGGGCTTCGCCGATCTATCAGAGCCCGCTCGCCCTGGGCATCGATCTCTCCATCCAGTCTGCGACCAAATACCTCGGCGGACACAGCGACATCGTGGCGGGCGTCGTCATCGGGGACAAGGCGCGCATGAAGCGGCTCGTTCTGAGCGAAGGGCTGCTGCTCGGCGGCATTCTGGATCCGTTCGCGGCCTGGCTGCTCCTGCGCGGCCTGCGCACCCTGCCCGTCCGTATGGCCCAGCATCAGCAGAACGCCCGCCGTATCGCCCGCGCACTCTGCGCTCACAGCGCGGTGCAGACCGTCTTCTATCCTGGCCTCGATTCCGATGTCCAGGCGGAGCTTACCGCCCGTCAGCTGCGCGGCACAAGCGGCCTGATGAGCATCGCGCTGCACGATCCCAGCCGGGAGGCCGCCTTCCGCTTCGTCAACGGTCTGGAAAACTTCGGGATCGGCTGCAGCTGGGGCGGGTTCGAGAGCCTCGCTATTCCGTCCAATATTCCGGTGGCCCACATCGATGGCGGGCAGGGTTACCGCTGGCTGGTTCGCCTTCACATCGGTCTGGAAAGCGCGGATACCCTCTGGGAAGATCTCCGCACCGCGCTGGAAAATTCCGTATCGCAGCGCGCCTGATAACGCAGGAAAGTCCCGCGTTGAAACTATTAGCCGCCAGGACCGACCAACCCGCAGGCGTTCGAACACGGTCTTCTGTACGATACGGCTGTATTTGACAGCCGAACCGGAACGCTGCTATAATAGTTCAGAGCCCCCGAATTCAGAAAGGAATGAGAATACCTTGAGTGAAAAGATCGATCGACGCACGTTTGTGAGCGGCGGAGCAGCGCTGGCGAGTACTGTCCTGCTCAGTGGCAGCGCCGGAGCCGCCAAAAAGAACCGCAGGGTCGTTGTCTGGTCCGAAGGCACGGCTCCCAAAAGCGTCTATCCGAACGATATCAATACCGTGATCGCCGAAGGGCTCAAGCCGCTCAAAGGCTGGGACATCTCTATCGCCTCCCTGAACGATTCGGAGCAGGGCCTGCCGGAGAGCGTCCTGAACAACACCGATGTTCTGATCTGGTGGGGGCATCAGAAACACGGCGACGTCAAAGACGAACTGGTCGCGCGCATCACCAAGCGCGTTAAAGAGGATGGGATGGGCTTCATCGCCACCCACTCCGCGCACTACTCCAAGCCGCTGAAGTCGATCCTCGGCACCAACTGCGGCTGGAAATACTACATCGATGACGGCGCCGAACTGAAGCTTATCGTCAAGGCTCCGCATCACCCGATCTGCAAAGGCGTCACCGATTTCGTCGTGCCGCATACGGAGCGCTACGGCGATCCGTTCGAAGTCCCGACCCCGGAAACCGTGCTCTTCGACGGTATCTACAGCAAGCCCGAATTCGAGCACGCCCAGCAGGGCATGGTCTGGACTGTCGGCAAAGGCCGTGTCTTCTACTTCCAGCCGGGACACGAAGGCTATCCGATCTACTTCCAGGAAGATATTCGCCGGATCTTCCGCAACGGCGTCCAGTGGGTCGCGAAGAAATAACTTCCGCGCCTTCCCTGTAAGAGCCTGCGATTTCGCAGGCTCTTTCCATTGCACGGGCGGCTGCAGCCTGTCCAAAACATCGTAAGAGGAGATCGCTATTGTCGGGAGGCATGATCGTACGGCTGGCATGGGCGGTTCTGTCGGCAGTCTGCGGGGGGGTCTGGCTCTGGAGAGCGCGTCACCAGGAGGAAGCGACTCCAGCGGCGCAGAACTGGGGCCGCGCCTTGTGCCGTCTGACGCTCGGTCTCTCCGCTTTCTGGAGCGTGGTCTGGCTGGCGATCGCCCTGATCCGTCTTCCCTATCCTTACGAACTGGAGTGGATCGGCGGAGCGATGCGCGACCACTGCGAGCGGGTGATCGCAGGCAGGCCGCTCTACGTGCCTCCCGGCCCCGACTGGTTCCCCTACGAATACCCTCCCCTCTATTTTTGGGTCAGCGCCGCAGTGGTGCGCGTGACGGGCTGCGGAGTCTTTATCGCCATGCGGGCGGTCTCCATCGTCTCCACGCTCGGCTGCGCCGTCCTGCTCGCACTCTGGGTGCGCCGTGCCGTTGCGCGGCCGCACCAGGACGGTTCCCGGCGCTCTGGAACGATCTGGGGCTGGATCGCGGCAGGCATCTTTTTGGCGACCTATCGTTTTACGGGCGCGTGGTACGATGCCGAACGCCTGGACATGCTCTTTCTGGTGCTGGCGCTCCTCGGCATCTATCTGCTGGTCTGCGCCACGGAAGAGGCTCCGAAAGGGCCGGCTTCTGCCCCGCGCATCGCCTGCGCCTGCCTGTCTGCCCTGGCGTTCAGCCTCGCGTTCCTGACCAAGCAGCAGGCTGTCCTCTTCCTGGCCGGCGGCGGGGCCGCACTGCTCTGGCGGCGGGAGGGACGCCTGCTCGTTCCTTACGCCCTGACCGCTCTGCTTTGCTGTGGGGGAGCGATCCTGGCCCTGAATGCGGCGACGCACGGCTGGTTCAGCTACTACTGCTTTCACGTTCCGCTCTCCAACGGCATCCGTCTCAACCTCGCGCGGCAGTATTTCGTCGGCGATCTGCCCCTCTACGCGCCGCTCATCGCACTGCTGATCGTTTCCCTCCTGGCACAGCGGCGTAACCCCGACACAGTGCCGCGTTCGGACGGAGGCGTCGCTGCCAATGCGGTCTTGATTGCGATGACGGGGATGGGACTGCTGGGGAGCCTGCTCAGCCGCGCGCACTGGGGCGGGGATCAGAATGTGCTGATGGCCGGGTATATCGTGCTGGAAGCGGCGGCCTGCATCGCGGCCGGACGCTGGTTCGCGGCGCGGCCGCAGACCACGGCACTCCCGCTCTATGCGCTGCTGCTGGCGCAGTTCGTAACTCTATTCTATCGGCCCGACCTGCAGATTCCGCATGCCGCCAATCGGGCCGCAGGAGCACTCTATGCGCAGAGAATTCACCAGTTGGAGCGCGGTGGGGAGGTGCTCTGTCTGGATCACGGCGGACTGACCACCCCACCCCATTTTCAGATGATGGGCTTGCTCGATGTCCTCAACGCGGAGAAACGCATGCCGCCCGCACTGGTCACGGCGCTGAAGGCGCACCGCTTTGCGGCGATCGTGACGGATGCGCCGCTCGACCCGAACGGAGCTTTCGCGATCGTTCTGGAAAGTTATGCACCCTCCGAATCGTTGCAGCTTACGACGCCCTGGGTGGTAACGGGGTTTCCGACGCCGAGTCCCGGCCGGCCTGTCTGGGTCTATCGTCCCCGCTAAGGTCTGGCTCTCGGAGGCGTGAGCAACAGACGCCAGGGCAGCACACGGCTGCCTGGAAACCCGTTCAATGTGCTTTCGGCTACGTCGGCAGTGCCATCTGAAGACCCGTCATCCGCGACCAGAATATGGGTTTCGGGCGTGGAGCCTCCTGTCACCACACGCATGACCGGAGGCTCTTCTATAACGCCAATTTCGGGCAATTGTCGTTTGAGATTGGCAGCGGCAATCGCACACAGATCTTCGGATTTCAGCGACAATCGCTCCATATGATGTGGTGTGACCTTACATTTTGCCCCGTGGTGGAAACCCTTGCTCGATCGCAGCCATACGGCGCAGGAAGGAACGCAATTTTCGGGGGTCGGCTGGGGATATGAATCGCATCGGGCTAAGTTTCCCCTCCTCATCGATGCGATACTGAGCTTGGCTCAGTCGGCTTCCGGCTCGCTTCTCTTGCTCGGCAAGCTGCCAAGCCTGCTCAGCCAAGTCAGCGCTTGCATGCCAGCTGACCTGTGTCTTACCGTACTTGGCTATAGTGACCAATATGAAATCACCCGGAAAGTAAACCCGTGGGCTTTCTCCGTCCGACACAATGAACCTCCGATCTGAAATACCCTGCCACGTTATCAGAGCCCGCCACAGCTTAGTTTCTCCATGTGGAACTCGTTCGTTCTCTGTTGCTGTGTGGTTGTAAATCGGGTCAAAGGACGTTGTCCTTCGCTACGCGCCTTCGGCGGGCCGTCCTTCGGACGGAGCAAGCAGTTCCGACTTGCCTTCAACCGCTGGCAGGGCAGAAGGAGCAGACACCGTTATATACGCTTTCGTGCCGTGTTCTTTGAACGAATTGCAGTTAAGCGATAATGCTGCCTCATGAGCCAGTGACGGCTTGAACTGCCTCATGCCATTCCAAGCCATCAGGCAATCGTGCATTGGCAAATTCTATGTGGAGGACACGCCGGTGGCTCGGAGACTGAGCCGCTGAAGAAGCATGCAGCAGCAGGGGCCGCATCAACAAAGCCCCGCCACATTCCACTTCGCAAACCACTTCCTTGATTTGTGAGCGAAAGGTCTCGATTTGATGAGGAGCTAACTTACCGCAGCGATGTGTGCCCGGCAAGACACGCAGCGGACCATTCGTCAGCGGGCAGGCGTCCAGGTGCAGGCGTACCGTCAACATGCGCTCAAGCAGGGAAGCCGGAGCCTGCGCATGGGGAACGCCTGCTTTGCAGGACCAAGGCCCGAACCCTTCCGCCTCCTGCCGAGCTGCCAATGCCACGGAGAGGTCTTGGTGCCAGGGAACCTTCCAGTTAGAGCCGGGCAGCTTATCGAAGTAGAGAGCCCTTACCGCGAAGCAATCGGTGCCAAGGCAGGGCTCGACAAGGGAGCGCACCGGGCGCGACGCGGCCAGTTCGTTTATGCCTGGCACCATCTCAAACAGATTACGCAGGGCATACATCCGGTCATTTGTGGAAGAAGAACCCTGACGTTCCTCCTGCTGCACTTGCCGAAGCAGATCTGCAATAGTTGCTTCATCGATCACATCGGAGACAACAGCAAAACCATCTTTTTCAAGGTCGCTGGCAAGGACCATACTCTTCTGTCTCCAGTTCTCCCATATAACTATCGCGAGTTCGCCGGCAACAGCCGGAAAGATCAGGAACGAATGCTCGCAAACAGCAGACGCCAGGGCAGCAGCGCTGACTCGAACATAACGCGCTTCGACATTTTCGACTGCCCCGCCCTGCGTTCGACGAAGATGATCGGCACCTCGGTCAGTTTCGATCCCGCCCGGTGAACCCGAAACGCCATCTCTACGAGAAACGCATAGCCTTCCGAAACGATAGCATTCAGGTTCGCGGCCCGCAAGGCCTGCGCCCGATAGCCTCGGTAGCCGCTGGTGCAGTCCTGGACCGGCAGACGGAGAATGGCCCGCACATAGTTGTTGGCAAAGATACTCAGCAGCACCCGGCGCAGCGGCCAGTTGACCACGCTGATCCCATTGCAGTAACGCGATCCGATCACCAGATCGTTCCCTGATTCCAGAGCGGCGAGAATCGTAGGAATCGCGACCGGGTCGTGGGACCAGTCCGCGTCCAGCGTCAGGATATAGTCGTAGCCATGTTCCAAGGCATAGCGAAAACCGTCCAGACAGGCCCGTCCGTAGCCTCGTTCCTGCGTCCGTCGCAGCACTCTGCTGCCTGGAAACCCATTCAATACGCCCTCCGCGATGTCTGCGGTGCCATCTGGAGAGCCGTCATCCGCCACAAGAACATGCGCCTCCGGCGCGGCGCGATGAATCGCCTCCAGCAGAGTCGGAAGGTTGTCGGCCTCGTTATAGGTGGGAATGACGATCAGTACCAGCGACATCGAGCCGGCTTTCCAGATCTCTCCTGCTTGCAAAAAAGGGGCCGGGGGAGGCTGTACGACTTCATCCCAGTACCCCGAAGCCGAGCGCCTCGACATGATAGTCGCATTTCCTGACCTCTTTCCACTCCACAGCGTCCGTCGAAAACAGCAGCCTGCCCTTCCACCGCGTGCCCACATAGACTCCGCTGCCATACACAGCGGTGAGCGGCGCGTTGCGATTGGGCAGACGGGTCCATTTGCGGCCGTCCGGGGAGGTGAAAGTCACGCCCGCGCCGACCGCGACGAACTTCTCTCCGGTCCAGAGCACGGAGTTGAGGTGTTCGCCCTCCTCGCCAAGTTGTTTGTCCGTCCAGGTCTGGCCATCGGCCGTGCGCTGACGCAGGCCGTTCAGCCCGACCCCAACGAAGATCCCATTGCCGAACGCAACGTCCACCAGAGTGTCGATGGCCTTCACATCCGCCAGATCTTTCCATTCGCGCCCGTTCGTGGAGACGGCGCGGCGGCCCCGATCCCCGACGCCGACATATTTGCCGCTGCCGAACGCCGCGCGCCGGATCAGATATTTGCCCTCGAACTCGTGCGGTTCCGTCCAGGCAGCGCCGTCTGTCGAATGGGTCTCGAAGGGGCGGGAGGCGCCTACCGTGCCGCCGTCGCCTCCCAGTCCCAGGAACGATCCCTGCGCAAAAATCAGCCCACGGATATAGCGGCTGTAGCCCGCGTCCTTCTCCTGGCTCTTCCACGCGGTGCCGTCCGAACTGACCGCGTATAAGTTGCTGCCTCCGTAAGAGCCCGCCGCCACGCACAGGCCGCTTCCGACGGCGACCGCGCGGTAGATCTCGCCTTCGCGCCCTATCGTCGGCGTGTTCCAGGTGCGGCCGTCCGCCGACGTAATGCGCAGTCCGTTGTAGCCAACCCCTATGAACAGGCTGCTCATGCCGCTATCCCAGCCCCGGCAGGCGGCCATTGTAACGCGCCGGTCCGGAACTCCTGCTGTTGCCGAAGCCGTCGGCCTTGATGCCCATGCGGTCCAGCATCTCGACATAGAGACTGGCGACCGGCGTTCCCGGCTCGTAGGCGATGTGTCTGCCGGGTTTGAGAGTGCCGCCTCCGCGCCCTGCCAAAAGCACGGGATAGTCGTCGGTGCCGTGACCGCCGTCCGCCATGTAGGAGGTGTAGAGCAGGATCGAGTTGTCGAGCAGGGTCGAGCCGCCCTCGTCGATCTCTTTCATCTTCTTTACGGTTTCTGCGAACAGAGCGGTGTACCAGGCGTGGATCTGGCGGCAGGCTTCGCGGGCGATGGGGTCGGCCTCCTCCACCTTTGCCGCGTTGCCCTGATGCTCCAGCGTGTGGCAGTGCCGCTCGTAGCCGACCGTGACGACGCCGGGGAAGAGCGCTTCGTCGCTGCCTGCCGCAAAGACCGCGACACGGGTCGTGTCCGTCTGGAAAGCCAGCACCAGCAGATCGGCCATGATGCGGATATACTCGCCATGCTTCTCCGGATCGCTCTCGACCTCGCGGCTGATCTTGTAAAATGGGATGCCTTCGGGATAGGAGCCGGGCTTCACCAGATGCGACGGGCCGGGATGCTGCGCGTCCAGCACCTCTTCGCAGAGCCGCGATTCCAGATGGGCCAGCCGGGTCTCGACCGACCGCACGGAGGTCAGATAGCCGTCCAGTTTGTCGCGGTCGGCATAGCCGAGCGAGTGGCGCAGGTCTTTCGTCTGCTCCAGCACCAGGTCGAGGACGCTCTGCTCGTCGGAGGGCGGGCCGGAGGTTTTCTGCGGGACGGCAGGACCATCGGAGGCGCGGCGCTGCCAGTTGGGCACGACCGGCCTGCGCCCCCGAAACATCCGTTCATAGACGAAGCGGGGATTGCTCTCGTACGGGACCGGCGTATTGGCATCGCGGAACGAGTACTGATTGTTATTGATTCCGACCTCGATGGAGGGCAGGAAGGTCTGCGCCCCGATCTTCTGCGCCGCCAGCTGGTCCATGGAGACGCCCGCATAGACCTTTCCTGCCTCCTTCTTTGCATTCTCGGCCCCGGTCAGGTGCAGGTAGGCGCAGTGCTCGTGGCCGTTCAGGTTGTCGGTATGGCCTGCCTGCGACAGCCCGGAGAGCACCATGATCTCGTTTTTCGCGAAATCGAGCGCGCGGAGGATGGAAGGCATTTTGGTCAGAGCGCCGATCGCTTTCGGCCGCCACGACTCCAGGACGGTGCCGCCAGTGACCGAGAAGACTCCCATGCGCACCGGCGGTTTTGCGGCCTTCCCGGCAGCGCCCGCCCGCACCGGCAGCAGCGACTCCAGAAACGGCAGCGCCAGGACACCTCCGGCGGCACGAAGGACATTGCGGCGTGAAATCGGCTCGTTGGTAATTCCCATAGTTCTCCTCAGTTCGCTTTGCGGCCAGCGGCGGGCTTCGCAGGCGGCGATACCGCAGACGGGGCCGCAGGATCGGCGGGCACAGCGGTGTTGTGCCGATAGCGGAACGCCCGGCTCATGACAAGATCCGTAACCAGAACGGAAAAGCGATTGTCGTTCTGCTGCATATCGGAGACGATGTCGCTGACGGTCGCGGCATCGGCAGGCTGTATCTGGCGGCCGAGCGCATAGGCGAGCATCTGGCCGGTCATATTGCGCAGGAACACCTCTTTGCGCTGAATCAAGAGACGTTTCAGCTCCTCGCTGCCGTTCAGTTTCTCGCCCGTCGGCAGCTGTGCCTTCGTGTCGAGCGGCTGTCCGCCCTGATCTTTGCGCCAGCGTCCGATAGCGTCGTAGTTCTCCATCGCGAAGCCAAGAGGATCGATTTTGGCATGGCATCCGGCGCAGGCGGGCTGACCGGCGTGCTGCGCCAGCAGTTCACGGAACGTGCTGCCCGTTTTCTGCTTCTTCTCCTCATCGACGATCTGGCTCACGCCGGGCGGAGGAGGCGGAGGCGGGGTGCCGAACAGCACTTCCAATATCCATTTGCCGCGCAGAGTCGGGCTGGTGCGATAGGTGTGGGAGGTGAGCGCCAGCACGCTGCTCATGCCCAGCAGACCGCCGCGATGATCTTCCGGGCGCAGTTTCACCCTCCGCATCTGCCCCCCGCTGACACCGGGAATATTGTAGTGCTTGGCCAGTCCTTCGTTCAGATAGGTGTAGTCGGCGTCGAGCAGATCCAGCGTGGACTTGTCCTCTTCGCGCAGTTTGTCGAAGAAAGTGGCGGTCTCATCGAACATCGCCTCCTTGAGACTGCTGTCGAAGGTAGGGAAGAAATCGGTGCTGGGGCGGGCCTGCGGCAGGCGGCGGATCTGCAGCCATTGGGCAGCGAAGTTCTCCGTAAGCGCATGGGCTTTCGGGTCTGCCAGCATCCGCTTGACCTGCGCCTGCAGCACATTCGGGTCCGACAGCTGGTTCTGGGCGGCCAGATCGAACAGAGCGGCGTCCGGCATGCTCGACCAGAGGAAATAGGAAAGCCGCGACGCCAGCGCGTAGTCGCCGATGCGCACCAGGCCGTTCGCCGCCCCGCCCGCGTTCGGCTCGACACGGAACAGGAACCAGGGCGAGACCAGCGCCGCTTTCAGCGCTGGCCGCAGCGCCTCTTCAAAAGGCAGGTTCCGCGCGGCGGCACGGTCGTAAAGCTTCAGCAGCGCCTCGATCTCGGTCTCCGACACCGGCCGCCGCCACGCACGCAGCACAAAAGGCGCGAGATCTGCGTGCGCCGCTTCCCGCGTCGGCCTCTCTTTATCGGGTTTGACAGCGAAGAGGAGATTATGCGCCAGCTGCGCCCTGTTCCGGTCATCCCCCGCATCCGCGACTTTGCCGTTCGGCCCTGCCGTCAGGCGCTCCAGGATCCTGTCCGCCGCAGCCATATACTTTTCCATCAGGGTCGGCGCGATGTCCATAGCCGTCGCCATATTGTCGAATCCCAGCGGAACCGTCTCATCGGGAATGCCGACCGCGTTCTGACTGTTGAAATCGATGCCGATCAGATCGTGCAGCGTGCGGTCGTACTCATAGCGCGTCAGACGGCGCAGCGTCGGCAGTTCCGTGCCGATCGGAGCGGCAGCCGGAGGTTTATTGGCCGTTTTGGAAGCTTCCAGCTTCGGCTTCGCCCCAGGCTTGTTACTCTGGGGCGGCAGGGCCGGAGAGGGCAATGCCAGACAGAGCCCGCCCAAACTCAGGGCAGAAAGAGTTCCCATCACTTTGACTACAGACAGGTTCATGCAGATAATCGGACTCCCAAGGGCGGAACAGCACATTCCAGAACATTCTTCAGCCTGCTAAAATCATACCACAACCAGGGCCATTCCGTTTTCACCCTCTGAATCTGCGGGTTAAACTCCCTGCGCTTTGCAGGGAATCACACTTCCAAAACGCAATAGGCAGGCACAGTCTTTCCTTCTATTCCGAAAAGGTAACGCGATATGTGGACTTCCTTACGTATGTTTTGCGTCGTCGCGCTCGGTCTTGTTTTCATGACCCCAGCACGCCCGAGCCGTGCCATCACTGCTTCGGAACTGCGGTGCGACTATCGTGTCCATCCGCTCGACATCGACAATCTGCAGCCGTGTCTGGGGTGGGTTCTGCATTCGGACCGGCGCGCGGAGCGGCAGTCGGCCTATCAGATTCTGGTGGCGACACGCCGGGACAGACTGTTTCCTGAGAAGACCGACCTTTGGAACAGCGGTAAAGTCCACTCCGCCAACTCGGTCGCAGCGCCTTATCAGGGCAAACCGCTGACCAGCCGGACCGTCTGCTATTGGAAAGTACGTGCCTGGGACAAGACGGGGAAGGCAGGCCCGTGGAGCGGTTACACGTCCTGGGAGATGGGCCTGTTGTCGCCGCAGGACTGGCAGGGCCAGTGGCTCAACGACGGTCGATCCAATCCGAGAAAGGATGCCGAGTTCTATCGGGAAGATCCCGCGCCGCAGTTTCGTAAGGAGTTCACGCTCACGCGCAAAATTGTGCGGGCACGCCTCTCGATCAGCGGGCTCGGTTACTGCGAGGCGCATCTGAACGGCGAACGTGTTGGGGATCGCTGCCTGGATCCGGGCTGGACACGCTATTCGGCCCGCGCACTCTACAGCACTTACGATGTCACTGGGCATCTGCATGCAGGCGCAAACTGCCTGGGTGTGACGCTTGGCAACGGCTGGTACAATCCCCTGCCGCTGCGCATGTGGGGACGCTACGATCTGCGCGACAGTCTGCCTGTGGGGAGGCCGCGCTTTCTCGCTCAGCTGGAGATCCTGTTTAAGGATGGCAGCAGACAGACCATCAGCAGCGATACAACCTGGAAGGTCGCGGACGGGCCGATCCGCTTCAACAGCATCTACCTGGGAGAGGTCTTCGATGCCCGCCGCACAACGCCCGATTGGGACCGCGCGGGTTTCCGAGAGAGCCAGGATTGGCGACAGCCTGCCGTCGCCACCGAGCCAATGGGAGCGCTGCGGGCACAGTCTCAGCCCCCTATCCGCGTGACAGAGAGCCTGAAGCCGACCGGTGTGACGGAGCCCACACCAGGCGTATTTATCTACGACATGGGCCAGAACTTCGCAGGCTGGGCTCGATTGCGGCTGGCAGCGCCGGCAGGCACGAAGATCCTGCTGCGTTACGGCGAGCTGCTCAACAAAGACGGCACGCTCAACCCGATGACCTCCGTCGCCGGACAGATCAAAGGCGTCCACAAGACCGCGAATGGCGAAACGGAGAGCATCGGCGGACCGGGCGCCCCCCCGATTGCATGGCAGAGCGACACCTACATCGCTTCTGGAAACGGTATCGAAACCTATGTTCCGCGCTTCACGTTTCACGGCTTTCGCTATGTCGAAATGACAGGATGGACAGGCCACGCCACGCTTGAGATGCTCACCGGACTGCGGCTGAATGCCAATGTGCCGCGTGTGACCTCTTTCACCTGCTCCGATCCGCTGTTCAATAAGATCCAGCAGATGTGCGACCGGACCTTCCGAAGCAATCTTTTCAGCGTTCAGTCCGACTGCCCGCACCGGGAGCGCTTCGGCTACGGCGGAGACATCGCCGCGACGAGCGAAGCGCTGATGATGAACTACGATATGGAGACCTTCTACGCGAAGGTCGTCCGGGACGAGCAGGACAGTGCTCTGCCGGACGGCATGCTGACCGATACCGCTCCCTACGTCGGGCTGCAGTACTGTGGGGTCGCATGGGCGATGTCGCATCCCCTGCTGCAGCGTCAGCTCTATCGTTACTATGGGAACAGGCAGCTGATCGAAGAGCAGTACGCCGTCTCGCGCCGATGGCTGGACCTCGTGACGAAGCAGTACCCGGAGCATATCGTCACAGACGGCCTGAACGACCACGAGGGGCTGGATCCGGCTCCGTCCCCTGTTATGGTCACACCGCTCTACGCGGCGGCCGCCGGAACCGTAGGAGAGCTGGCACAGATCCTGGGGAATGAGGGGGATGCAACGCAGTATCGGCAGCTGGCGGCAGACATTCGGAAAACCTACGCGGAGAAGTTTGTGGACTCAGCCACAGGCAAGGTCGGCCCCGGCACACAGGGAAGCCAGGCTTTCGCGCTCTACCACGACGCGGTCCCGGCGGCGCAGCGAGAGGCTGCCCTGACCACACTGCTCGCAAACATCCACGACGCCCATCAGGACCATCTCTCCACCGGCATCTTCGGCACGAAATACCTGCTCGATGTCCTGTCCCGTGCTGGCCACAGCGATGTGGCCGGCACTCTCGTCAGCCAGAAGACCTTTCCCGGCTGGGGCTGGATGCTGGAGAACGGTGCGACGACTCTCTGGGAACACTGGCAGGGCAGCGACAACACCTACTCCCAGAACCACCCGATGTTCGGCTCGGTCAGTCAGTGGCTTACGCAGTGGGTGGGCGGCATTCAGCCCGCCGACGACGCGGTCGGCTTCGACCGGATCGTCCTGCGTCCCCAGCTCGTGGGGAATCTGGCGCAGGTCGTGACGCGTTACCACTCCGTTCGGGGCAGCATCGTCAGCAGCTGGGTCCGAAATGGCCAGCGCGTCTTCTTCTACTTCGACATCCCCGCCAACGCGACCGCTCTCGTCTACCTGCCCACCAAAAAACGCGTCATCGAGAGCGGCATCCCCGCTTCCAAAGCGCCAGGGGTTACCTTCGTTCG
>JAYTGR010000447.1:0-5110 GCA_043733205.1 Chthonomonadaceae bacterium | reverse complement strand
TCGCGAAGAACCCAAGGGCTGGCAGATCCTCTTTCGCGCTGGGCGCGTCGATCAGGTCGGCGGCGATCTGAGCGCGGACGAACCGATCGTACGGCATGTCGGTGTTGAGCGCATGGGCGACCCAGTCGCGGAAGCGAAAGCCCTGGGGATAGAGACGCGGTTCGAAACTGTGCGCCTGATCCTCGCCGTACCGGGCGATATCGAGCCAGTAGCGGCCCCACCGCTCGCCATAGTGCGGACTGGCCAGCAGCCGGTCGACGACCGTCTCCCAGGCTTTGGGAGACCTGTCGGCGAGGAAGGCTTCGACTTCAGCCGGTGTCGGGGGCAGGCCAACCAGGTCGAAGGTGGCGCGGCGAATCAGGGTGCGGCGGTCGGCGTAACTGTTGGGTTTGAGGTTTCTGGCTTCGAGGCCCGCCAGAATGAAACGGTCGATAGGAGTGCGTGCCCACGCGGCACGTTTGACTGTGGGCGGAGCCGCGGTCCGCACCGGCTGCCAGGCCCAGTGCTCCCGCTTGCGCTTCTCCGCCAGCAGACTCGCTGGACTTGGGGCCACCGCCACGGCGCGCTCTTTGGGCCAGGGAGCGCCCATTTTCACCCAGGCGGTCAGATCCGCGATCGTGGCTTCCGGCAGTTTGCCCTTGGGCGGCATCTGAAGTTCGGGCTTTGCGTAGCGAACGGCCTCGATAAAACGGCTGTGGTCCGGGTCTCCAGCCATTACCGCCATTCCCCCCTGGCCTCCGTGCATCATGCCCTGCTTGGTATCGAGCGTGAAACTGCCGAGCGCGCGCTTCGCCGACTGCGAATGACACGAATAGCAGTACTGCGCCAGAACCGGCCTGACTTTTTTCTCAAAAAACTCGACGCCTGCCGGATCTGCCGTCTCTTTGTCGGCGGTGCCCTGAGCGGGCAGTGGGGCTGGCTTGGCTGCGGGGATAGGTGCGGCAGGCTGTTTCGCTGTCTGCGCCGCGACGGACGAGCCGACAGCGCCTGCCAGGAGGACGATCAGGGAAGTGCGCAGGAGTGGGCAGGGCATAGAGTGTACTTTCTCGCAGCGTAGAAATGGGCGCCTCGGTGAGCGGACCGAGGCAGTACTCGATAAGAGCGCAGGCCGGCAGAAAAGTTGCATCCGTGTCCCAATTTCTGTATTGAAACGGGCGAAAAAGGACAGAACCTGTCGTTCCGGCGAGCGCGATATGCTCGGTCCGAAACGACAGGTTCTATTTCACCAGCGGGTTAGACTACAGAGAGTAGCCCGTACGGTAGGTCGGCTTGATGATATGCGCGACCTTGTCGGCGACCGTGCGGCCGTTCTTGACCTTCAGATTGGGGCCATCCCATTCGACTTTGTCGCCTTCGGCCCAGACTGCCAGGTTGCCCAGCAGAATGGTCTCGGCGAGATGGGAGGCGTAGTCGGGGAAGTTCGACATGGCCGGTTTGCCGCCGCGAATCGCCGCGATGAACTCTTCCCAGTGACCGGGGGAGACCGGGTAATCGACCGTAGTCATCCCGGTGCCATCGATGATATGGCCGTCGCCGCCATAGTCTCCTGGGGTGTAGAGGGAGCCCTTATCGCCGATGATGAGCGATCCGCTCTCCGGGACTTTGCCGTTCTCCGGGAGCAGGTCTTTCGGGAACAGCTCGATTGGCGGCAGATTGCTGCCATCGTACCAGTGCATCGTCACAGCGGGCCGGGTAGCGTTGGCAGGAAATTCGTAGACGATCTTCGACGCTTTAGGATAACTGTCGTGGTTGGTGCCCGACGATGTCGCGACGACCGAGCTCGGGTTGAGCAGGTCGAGGGCCATGAAGGGCAGGTTGACGGTGTGGCAGGCCATGTCGCCGAGCGCACCTGTGCCGAAGTCCCAGAATCCGCGCCACGCGAAGGTGTGGTAGCCGTCGCCATACGGGCGCATCTTGGCCGGACCGATCCAAAGGTTCCAGTCCAGGTTGGCCGGAACCGGTTTCTCCTCCGGGCGGTCGATCCCCTGCGGCCAGATTGGTCGGTTGGTCCAGACATGCACCTCTTTTGCAACGCCGATTGCCCCGGCGCGCACTAAGTAGGCGTTCTTGCGCATGCTGTTGTTCGCGGTGCCTTGGTTGCCCATCTGCGTGGCGACCTTCATCTTCTTTGCCAGCAGTCCGAGCTGACGGCACTCGTAGATACTGTGCGCCAGCGGTTTCTGGGTATAGGCGGCTTTGCCCATGTGCAGCGCCAGGGCGGTGGCAGGGCCATGCGAATGGTCGGGAATACTGACAGTGACGCCGTCGATCTCCCTGCCCATCTCATCGTACATTTTGCGGTAGTCGCGGTACTTCTTGGCCTTGGGGTATTTCTCGCCTTTTCGGTTGAGGGCGTTCTCATCGACATCGCAGATGGCGACGATGTTGCTGAAGCGGCCGGCATCGTTGGAATCGCTGTCGCCTTTGCCGCCGACGCCGATACAGGCGAAGCTAAGCTGATCGTTGGGGGATTTGGGCTTGGCCTGCGCCTGCGCTTCCACGCCTGCCCACACACCGAAGGCCGTCCCTGCAGCGGTCTTCAAAAAATCACGTCGATTGCCTTGCAAACTCATCACTCTTCTCCTCTTCGATGAAAGCTGTGCGGTGCTCTGGTACGGAACGCCGGTTCGGATGGATAGATTGCCGAAGTTCTTCCCTGAAAGTACTGCTTAAATTCCTGTTGCCACTATCGGATTCCTTCCTCTACTGACACCGCATGCGGAAATTTGTTCCAAGAGAGAGCGAAATGACGCTGCAGACCGGTGCTAATGAGGATACTCCTTGACACTGCTCACTCGCTTGTGCCATTCTTTGAACCCCTTGTTCACTGCACGTCACCACCGCCGCCAGCGTGCTATGCGCTCTCTTTGCCTCCGACAGCGCTGTCGGGACAGGTCATCCGATTTTGACCTTTCGACGATCGGCGTCAGCGTAGACGCAGCCTACAATGAGGAGGATGGATAAGAAGATGTGTGTTCCCTGTCGACCGAAATCGAGCGCTGCGCTGTCGTGGTGCTCCCTGGTTCTCGGTGTTTTATGCCTTGTGCTGCTGTGTGTTCTGCCGATGCGGGCAGGAGCACAAGCGGCATCAACCGTTTCAAAAGTGGATTCGGGTGACACTGCCTGGATGCTGATCTCCGCTGCTTTCGTCATGCTGATGACGCCCGGTCTTGCACTGTTCTACGGAGGCATGGTTCGCTCCAAAAACATTCTCAACATGCTCCTGCAGAATTTCGTCGCGCTGGGCATTGTGACAATTGTGTGGGTTCTCTGGGGCTACTCGCTGGCATTCGGTCCGGGCGGAAGATGGATCGGCAGCCTGGCATGGTTCGGACTGCAAGGGGTGGGGCAGTCTCCTAATCCGGACTATTCCGCGACTATTCCGCACCAGGTCTATATGATCTATCAGATGATGTTCGCCATCATCACACCAGCGCTCATCAGCGGAGCCGTCGCCGAACGCATGAAGTTCTCCACGTATGTCGTCTTCATGGCGCTCTGGTCTACGCTAGTCTACTGCCCCGTGGCGCACTGGGTCTGGGGGCACAACGGCTGGCTCGGCACTATGGGGGCGCTGGACTTTGCAGGCGGAACGGTCGTGCATATCACAAGTGGTGTGTCGGCACTCGTCGTCGTGCTCGCGCTAGGCAAACGCAGTTCGGCTGGAATAGGTCACGAAGAAGAACTCCGGCCGCATAACCTTCCCATGACGCTCATGGGTACGGGACTGCTCTGGTTCGGCTGGTTCGGGTTCAATGCCGGCAGCGCTCTCACCGCAGGAGGACTGGCTGGCTCGGCGTTTCTCGCAACGCATGTGGCAGCCGCAGCGGCGGGTGTGACCTGGATCGGTCTGGACTGTCTTGTCCACAAGAAGCCGACAGCGCTCGGATTCGCCACGGGCGCCGTGGCGGGGCTGGTCGCGATCACGCCAGCTTCCGGCTACGTCGGACCTCTGGCCGCGATCGTTATCGGCGCCGCCGTATCGGTGATCTCTTTTTACGCGATCCAGCTGAAGCACCGGTTTCACTACGACGACACGCTGGACGTATTCGGCGTTCATGGCATCGGTGGGATGTGGGGCGCTCTCGCCACCGGGCTGTTCGCCTCCCTCGCTGTAAACTCTGCAGGAGCAAATGGACTCTTCGCAGGAGGAGGGTTCACACTGCTGGGCAAGCAGCTGACTGCAGTCGGCGCTGCCGCCGGATATGCGGCTGCAGTAACTTTCATCCTAATCCGCGTTCTCAAAGCGCTTATGGGACTGCGAGTTAGTGCAGAAGCGGAGAACGCAGGCCTCGATCTGGCTCTGCATGGAGAAGCAGGCTACAATGGGCCTGGTTCGGAGAGTGGGCTGTTTCCGGACGGCGGCTGACAAAGGGTTTCGACGCAAAATGAGCCGCCCGGAACACGACCGGGCGGCTCAGCTAAAGGGCATAAGAGCGGCGCTATGACCGTGTGGCAGCCTTGAGCACAGAAGCGAAATCGCAGACGCGGCTCGTGAGTTCGCTGTCCTCCCGATATTCGTGAATCAGATTGACCAGTGCGCTGCCGACTACGACGCCATCGGCGAACGCACAGATATGTCTGACATGTTCGGGCGAGGAGACCCCGAACCCAACGCAGACCGGGGCCGAGGTATGCGCCTTGATGCGGCCGACGACTTCCGTGAGTTCCGCAGGAATATCCTGCCGCGCGCCTGTAACCCCTGTGCGGGAGACGCAGTAGACAAAACCGGTGGAGAGGGCCGAGACGACTTCAATTCGGATGGGAGTGCTGGTCGGGGCGAGCAGGAAAACGGTGTCCAGCCCATTCGCAACGGAGATGCGCTTCCAGTCACCCGCCTCTTCCGGCGTCAGGTCGGTCACGATATGTGCGTCCGCACCTTTCGCTTTGGCATCCTGCGCATATCGCTCAAGCCCGTAGTACCGGATGGGGTTGAAATAGGTCATGAGAATGAGGGGGAGTGTGGGGCAGGCGGCACGGATTTCAGCGACCATATCGAGCGCCTTCGCGATGGTCATACTGCCATCGAGGGCGCGCTGAGATGATGCCTGTATGCTCGGACCATCCGCCAGCGGATCACTGAACGGCAGTCCGATCTCAACCGCATCGA
>JAYTGR010000446.1:0-5111 GCA_043733205.1 Chthonomonadaceae bacterium | reverse complement strand
ATTATAACGCGCAGCCGTCCGCCTGTCAACGGCATTGACTTTTCGCCTGAACTGTGCTATATTATTGCCGAACTGGATTGAAGGAGGGATATCCGGCAGTGCCGCTTAAGACCGAACTAAAACTGAATGTCATCGTTGAGAACGCCACCCACGAGGGTGACACGGGGTCGCCGGAAGTGCAAGTCGCACTGTTGACCGCGCGAATCAATCAGCTGACCGAGCACCTTCGCGAACACAAGCACGACCACCACTCTCGACGTGGACTCTATATGATGGTCGGCCGCCGTAAGCGAATGCTCGCCTACCTCGTTAAAACGGACATCGAGCGCTATCGTACGCTCGTCGGACGACTGAACATCCGCAGCAAAATATAGACGTTCTCTTGTCTCTCTTCACTCGACTACGACGACCCCGTGTCGTCCGGCAGTCGGCTTGAACCGAAGCGAAGGCGTGTTGAAACCAGAAGTTTTCAGGGTTCAGGGCAAGCGGATTTCATCGTCCGTTTCCCCTGACCCCTCTTCTTCCCTACAACACTCCCTATCCCCTTCGGCCTGCCGACTGCTTCTGCACATCTGCCGCCAGCCTACGCTGCCTGCCGGATTCACGCCCGCCCGCGAAGAACATGCATTAGACGTCTTCATCACGGGAGGCCTGTATCGAGGAGCGGAAGCGGCGCAACCACCGAATTCAGGAGATGAACTTGTCACAATCCGTTGAACGCGAACTTGCCGGAAAGACGCTGCGTCTGGAAACAGGCAAAATCGCGAAACAGGCCGGCGGCGCGGTCTGGCTGACCGTAGGCGATACGGTCGTAATGTCGGCCGCCACTATGAGCCGCGAAGCCCGAACCGGCATCGATTTCTTCCCACTGACCTGCGACTACGAAGAGAGAAAGTACGCAGTCGGTAAAATTCCCGGCGGCTTTATGAAGCGCGGAGGCCGGCCCTCCGAGAAAGCCGTCCTCACCTCCCGCCTGATCGACCGTCCGCTGCGCCCCCTCTTCCCCGACGGCATGCGCAACGATGTCCAGGTCATGGCGATGCCCCTTTCGCTCGATCTCGATAACCTCTCCGACACCTACGCCATCGTCGCCGCTTCCGCCGCTCTGTGCGTCTCCGATATTCCGTGGGCTGGCCCCGTGGGAGCCGTGCGCGTCGGACGCATCAACGGCGAACTGATCATCAACCCCTCTCAGGAGCAGATCGGCGAGTCCGACCTCGACCTGGTCGTGGCCGGAACCCACAAAGCGATCATCATGGTGGAAGCCGGATGCGACTTCGTGACCGAGACCGACATGCTCGCCGCGATGGACGCCGCCCATGAGATCATCAAGGGCCAGTGCGAACTGCAGGAGGAGCTGAAGGCGCTGGCCGGTAAGCCTAAAATCGAAGTCGCGATGCACTTGCCGAACGCCGACATCCTTGCCGCGATCCAGGAGCATATGGGCGCCGAGATCCGCGCTTCCATCCAGAACCCCGACAAAGCGGCGCGCGAAAGCGCGATCGACGACCTCAAGCGTGAGATCGTCGCCCGCTTCAGACCGGAGTTCCCCGAGAACACCGCCGACATTCCCGAAGCCGCTGACAAAGCCGTCAAAAAGGCCATTCGCAGCCTGATCATCGACGACAGCATTCGGCCCGACGGCCGCAAGCTGGACGAGATCCGTCCGATCACCTGCGAAGTCGGCCTTCTGCCCCGCGTACACGGCACCGGTCTCTTCACCCGTGGCCAGACCCAGGTGCTTACCTGTCTGACCCTCGGCGCGATGAGCGAGGCGCAGGTCGTGGACAACCTCGAAATGGATCAGCGCCAGCAGTACATGCACTTCTACAACTTCCCGCCCTATTCGGTCGGTGAAGTGCGCCCGATGCGCGGCCCCGGCCGGCGTGAAATCGGCCACGGCGCGCTGGCGCAGCGTGCGCTGGTTCCGGTTCTGCCCCCGCTGGAAGACTTCCCCTACGCCATGCTCCTGCAGAGCGAAGTGCTCGAAAGCAACGGATCCACCTCGATGGCCTCCGTCTGTGGCTCGACCCTCGCCCTGATGGACGCCGGTGTCAAGATCAAAGCGCCCGTCGCCGGTATCGCCATGGGCCTGATGACGATCGGCGACAAGTACGCCGTCCTCACCGACATCCAGGGCATGGAAGACTTCTCCGGAGACATGGACTTCAAGGTGGCCGGTACGACCGAAGGCATCACCGCGATCCAGATGGACACCAAGATCCAGGGACTGCCCCGCGAAGTCATGGTGCAGGCGCTGGAGCAGGCCCGTGTGGGCCGCCTCCATATCCTCGGCAAGATCGCGGAGGCGCTGACCGAACCGCGTGAGACCCTCAGCAAGTTCGCGCCTTCGATCTTCAGCATCGAGATCAATCCCGAGCGCATCGGAATGATCATCGGGCCGGGCGGCAAGACGATCAAGCAGATCACTGCCGATACCGGCGCGCAGATCGACATCCAGCAGGACGGTAAGATCTTCATCGCTGCGGTCGATCAGTCCGCAGGCCGCCGCGCCGCCGACATCATCCTCGGCATGGTCGGCGACGTCGAAGTCGGCGCGCTCTTCATGGGCAAGGTGACCCGCCTCATCGGCATGGGCGCGTTCGTAGAGATCATGCCAGGCAAAGAGGGAATGGTTCATGTGAGCCATCTGAAGAACCCGCCTGTGCGCCGCCCGGAAGAGGCGGTCAAGGTCGGTGACGAGATTCAGGTGCGCGTCATCGAAGTCGATCAGCAGGGCCGCATCAACCTGTCGGCGATCAACCTCGACCAGCCGTTCGACGCCTCCATGTCCAAGCGGCCCGATGACGGCCGTGGCGGCGGTGGCCCCCGCTTCGGCGGCGGCGGCGGCGGCGGCGATCGCGGCGGACGCGATCGCGGCGGTCCTCCCCGCTTCGGCGGCGGTGGCGGCGACCGGGATCGCGGCCCGCGCCCCGACTCTCCCACTCCTCCGCCCGCTCCGGAAGAGCCGGAAGACGACGAAACACCCAAAGCCCGCTTCCGTCCCCGTCGCTAACCGCAACCGGTTCCCCTAGCAGATCAAAGATCGGGCGCACATTCCTGCCAGGAACGTGCGTCCGAACTGGTATTGCTGCTGAAATCGATGGCAAGAAGTGAGTTCGACATGTGCGGTGGAAACCGGTGAGCTATGTCGGCCTAATGGATACCTACAGCAGGATCCTCCGCGTTTGACCGGGCGACCTAATCTTTCCGACCCCTCCTTCCCGATTTCGTTCGCTTCGCTTACCGGGAAGGGGGGTGCCCCAACAAGCATTTGCCTCGTCGCGATCAACCATGGATGTTGTGAAAGAAAAACGAAGCAGACCATATTGGGGGTATGGGAAACTGGGAACAAAGTGAGATGGAACAAGGCGAGTACGTGTTAGGGCACCCCCTTCCCGCATCGGGAAGGGGGCGGAGGGTTAGGTCACCCGGTAAAGGGGAAGGAGATGCGCCTGCCGGTTTCGGAGGCGCGGTAGGCGGCGAGGCACATCTCGACGGAGACGCGTCCCTCTTCGGCGGTACACATCGGGACGCCGGATTTGAGGGCGTCGATAAACGGACGGGCGACACCGGCGATGCGTTCGCCATGATTGGCGGGAATGGGCAGGCCCAGATCCTGCCAGCCGAGTTCGGCTCTGTCGGACTGATACATTTTGACGCCGATGGGATGGGGGGGCTTGATGCCGCACGAGGGCGAGTCGCCATGGTTCTGGATGATGACGCCCTTGTCGCCGTAGATTTCGGTGGTGTTCTCTCCGGCCAAGGTGACACTGGAGTTGTAGATCTCCGCGAAGAGACCGTCTGCGAAGCGATAGAGCGCGAGGCCGGTATCGTCAGGCGCGACATCGGTCAGGACATTGTCGATCTCCGCGATGACGGAGACTGGCTTGCGGCCCAGGGTCCAGTAGAGCCAGTCGAGGGGGTGCGTGGCGTCGTCGAAGAACATGCCCTTGTTGGCCTCCGCGCTGATGTGCCAGCGGCTCGGCCCTTCAATGAAACCTTTGCTGAACAGCACCGGGATACAGTGCCGCCGCCGGATCGTGCCGATGCGCCCGATGGCGCCGCTCTGCAGCAGTTCACGCATGCGGATGTTCTGCGGGTCACAGCGCATCTGAAACGCCATGCTGAACCACTGTCCCGTGCGTGCCACGGTATCGATGATCCGATCGCAGTCCGCCAGCGTGATCGCCATCGGCTTCTGCAGCAGGACCGCTTTGCCCGCCTCCAGCGCTGCAATCACCAGATCCGCATGTTTGTTGGTCTCGCTCGCGACGATAAAGCAGTCGATGTCCGCGTGGGAAAGGATCTCCTTCAGATCCGGGCAGAAGGTCATGCCGAACGATTCGGCGCTGTGCTGTCCGCGCTCCGTATCATCATCCCAGGCCGCGACCAGCTGGGCATCCTCAAAGTTCTTGATCTGGTTTGCGTAGGCATTGACATGCCCATGCGCGAACGAAAGAATCCCGATGCCAGGTTTTGCTGTCAATCCACATCCTCCTCGACGGCGTACCGTGTGCCGAGCGGCGTCCGCGCCGCCCACAACGTCATTTTAACGACCTGCCGTCCGGATGTCAAGTCTTGGTTCGGCAGGCTCAGACGGCGTTGCGGCCCGCGTTGAGAAACGGCAGGCGCAGGTGGCGGCGATGCAGGCGCAGGGCGACCCCGTCCAGGAAGATGTCCAGTATCTCATAGAGCAGGAACAGAAGGAAGCCGAACACGACAATTGCCTTGACAATCTGAATATCGCTGAGAGTATGCAGAGCGATTGCCAGCACACGGTCTGGATGCGTGACGATATTCCAGGAGTTCAGGCGAATGAACAGGCCGAGGTAGACGCCGAGCGAGACGAGGAAGAAGAACGGCGCTGCTAAGAGCGCAGGCTTTGCGCCCGCACTGCGCAGCAGCCGTTCGACCGGCCGGATGGCGAGCGCAAAACAGAGGCATCCCGTCAGACTGTAGATCAGGAAGAACAGGCTGTCTTTGGCGATGAAGATCAAAGCGGCACGGCCTTCGTAGTTTTGGTAAGCATAGGGCAGGCCCTGGAAGAAGAAATGCCGCCATTCGGTCAGCAGATAGCAGGCGTTGGGCAGGAATGCCAGCCAGCAGAG
>JAYTGR010000445.1:0-13189 GCA_043733205.1 Chthonomonadaceae bacterium | reverse complement strand
CCCACGCCGAGATCGTTACGTTCGAAAACGCCTCCCGTGAGGGGGACAGACCGCCTGCTCTGCCACTGGATGCGGACGATGCCATTCTGGTCTCGACCCTGGAGCCCTGCGTAATGTGCCTGGGTGCGGCTATGGAGACAGGAGTACGCACCGTGCTGTTCGGCCTGAAAGCGCCTGCAGACAACGGCACTCAGCGTGTACAACCGCCGGAAAGCCCGGAGAGCCATGCACCGGAAATAGAAGGCGATATTCTGGCGGAAGAGAGCCGTCGGCTGTTCGAACAGTGGCTCTCTAGTCACAGCGAGACGCCGCAGGCCGCTTTCGTGAAGCAGCTGCTGGCGCTGACATAGCGATGCGGGCGCAAACTCCCGACCGTGAAGCGACAGAGGCGCCAGGATTGAGGAACGATTCGTGGGCTCGTTCCGTCCTATGACAAGATCTCAAACGCAGACAGCCCATAAACAAGGAAAACCGCTATGAACGCATTGACCAACAACAACCCTGACACATCCCCGAGCGCACAGCGCGAGGGGCCAGTGGCTCGCTCTATCGAGCGGCAGACTGCGAAGTTGCCTGCCGACATTTTTCTCTGGGCAGCGCTCGGATCGATTGCCATCTCTCTGTTTTGCCAAGTAACAGCCAAAGAGAAAACCGCTAACTTCATCGGGCACTGGGCGCCGACGATCCTCATTCTCGGAGTCTACAATAAACTGGTAAAACTGGAAGATTCGGACAGACGCTAGGCATTATCGCCCTGCAAAAGCGCCGCAGCTTTTCTAATACCACCCTCTAGGCTCTTTACACGGAGGCAGAATTCTATAACAGAGTTCTGCCTCACACTCTTCTCTCACCGTTATTGACAGCGAACAGGGTCTAGGGTATACTGTGCTGTCTCAATCACTCTTCTGTGGTTGTGCGGAAGAGAGCAGTCTTTTCCGAGAACACAAATCCTGTCAGCAGCGGTTCAAACAGCTGTCCGATGCAGGGGAGTTGTGTTCGATGTTTGTGGGGCTGTGGCTCAGTTGGGAGAGCGCCTCGTTCGCATCGAGGAGGTCAGCGGTTCGAATCCGCTCAGCTCCATGTGACCCATTTCTACATACCGATGTTGTGAGAGGCTCGTCTCCGGCGGCCTCTGCCCGATCAAAACCCAAGGAGACGACATTATGTCCCGAGTTTGTCAGGTGTCCGGGGTAGGCCCGATGAAAGGCCATCGCCGACGCCATCCGCACAGCGGCGCGTGGAACCTTCGCGCTCCCAAGAAGAACCATACCTTTCTGCCAAATCTGCAGACCGTTACGGTGAGCACCCCCGAGGGCAAAGTTCGCCTCAAGGTGACAACCAGCGTGATGAGCAGCCGTAACTTCCAGGACTACCTGACGGGCGTCAAACCGCTGCCGAAGGAACTCTGCAAGAAGTCCCGCAACCACATCAAAAAGGTGTAGGCCGACGGCCCGCTTTTTCGAAACGTCTTTCCCATCTGCGCCGTTATGCTGTATGTAACGGCGCAGTCGGTTTGTTCGCCTCTCGATTCCCGTTTCCTGTCGTTACCGCGTGCCTGTCGTCTATTTGACCCAGTATTCCGACCAGCCTGCCGAGAAACTACACTATGAGCGAGATCGAAGCCGAAATCCGTCGTCAAATGCTGGCAGAGCGCGATCGCGCCCTGCAGAGCCAGGCTCCTCCGCAGCCTGGTGCGGCGTACAGCGCCTCTCCTGCACTGGACACGGGCCGTTTTGAGCCGTCGCCTCCTCCTCCCCCCCCGGCTGGCTCCTCTTACCACGCCCTGCCGCCTCCCTCGTTTCCGCAGACTGGCGCGACGTATCCTCCGTACTGCCCCCCCGCCTCCTATCCGCTGCCTTCTCCTGCCCCGCAGATGCCGTCGCCCGCTTTGCCGTCCGGTGCGTCTGCCAGCCCCAGTTCGACGAAGCGCAAAGGGGTGCTCGGCGGTCTCGGAGCCGTTGGGATAGTGATCGCTAAGTCCTGGGGCGTGATCAAGGGCCTGCTCATCGGTTTCAAGTTCCTGGTATACGGCAAATATCTGATCACGGCCGGCACTATGCTCGCCTCGATCGCGCTCTATTCGACGTACTTGGGCTGGCGTTTCGCCGCAGGCATCGTGCTGCTGCTCTTCATCCACGAAATGGGCCATGTCGTCGCGATCAAGCGGCTGGGACAGCAGGTTACCGCCATGGTCTTCGTGCCATTTATGGGAGCCTACGTACAGCATAAAAAGCTGAGCAGTCCGGCAGAGAACGCGCAGATCGCGATCATGGGACCGGCGGCGGGAATGCTGGGAGGCCTCGCCTTCGGCGCGGCGTATGGCATGACGGGCAGTCCGCTCTGGCTGGTGCTCGCTTACTATAGTTTCCTGATAAACCTCTTCAACCTCAGCGCCATCCCGTTCCTTGACGGCGGGCGCATCACCGTGATAATCCCGCCCAAAATCCTGCTGTGCGGTCTCCTGGCAACGGTAATTGTCAACTTTAAGTTTCCGATCTGCTGGCTGCTGCTGCTGTTCGCGCTGCCTCAGATCACGGAGCGGTGGCGATCCGGCACGATCGATCCCGCCCTTCCGATCAGCCGACGCGATCAGCAGACCTACACGCTCGCCTATTTCGGCCTGACACTTTTTCTGGGTTTTGCCAGCCTGACTACCCAGCAATGGCTCTGGAATCTGCGCCATCTGCTTCGTCATCACTGATTTTCTGTCCGTCATCGCCCCTGCCCTAACTTTCGTAGAGGAGAACTTGCTTTGTCGAACTCTGTCTGTATGCTGCACACCGACCGTCCTGCGACCGCTCTCTGCACCGAATGCGGACGCACGCTCTGCCAGGAATGCACCCAGCTTGTGGCGGGCGAACCGGTCTGTCAAAACTGCCTCACGGCGATCCGCTCCCGAGTCGCCACGCAGCTGAACGCCGAAGCCGCTTCCGGGCGGACGGCACAGCCGCTGCCTCCCCAGCCTCCCAACGCGCCTTACGGGTCGCCCGGCGCCTATCCTCCGGCCAGTCAGCAGGCGGCAGCGCCCTCCTACGGCGCTCCCCGCACGGACCTTGCCGGGAATGTCTACAACCCGCCGCCCGGTTCGCAACATACCGCTCCGCAGCCCTACGGCGCTCCACAGAACCCGAGCTATCCTCAGCAGCAGCCGACGGCACCGCCCGGATATCCTCCGCAGGCTCCCTACGGCGCGCAGCCGGGCTACGGAGCCCCGCCTCCTGCCGGACAGCCGGGATACGGCCAGCCGGCGGCACCCGGGCAGACAGGCTACAATCCTTATGGAGCGGCCCAGCAGCCGTATCCACCGCAGCAGGCACAGACTGGCTACCCCAACGCGCAGGCTCCGTACGGCACACAGCCGCAGCCGTATCCAGGCCAGAACCCTTATGCCGGACAGCCGTCACGCCCTCTCTCTCCTGCCCAGGCCGGCGTAAACGTCGGCGGCTATTTCCTGGGCGCGATCTTCGGCCTGCTCGCCGCGATCCTCGGCGCAGCCGTCTACGTCTGGGTCATCTACGTAACGCATGTCTCCATCGGCTACATGGCGCTCGGGGTCGGGTTTATCGTCGGCTGGGCCGTCAAACTCGGCACTCGGATGCCGTCTCAGGGGGCAGGCATTATCGCCGCTGTGCTCACCGTCCTGGCTATTCTGCCCGTCAGGTTCCTGCTGTTTCACGATCCTGCCAACATCATCTTTACCCTGCTCTTCCTGTTCATCGGCTGCCGGTGGGCCTACCGCATCGCTGCCACCGGAAAGTAGAGGCCCTGCTGCAATGGCTGCAGCTTAAAAGCCAGCCCCTCCTGTCGTATCTGGTATAATTTACCCACGTCGCAAATCCGCCGATACGTCAGGAGAGGTTTTGTCATGCCTTTGTCGCTCTATAACACGCTGTCTCGCCGCAAAGAAGAGTTTGTGCCGCTGGATCCCCCGAATGTGCGCCTCTACTGCTGCGGCCCGACCGTCTACAACTACGCGCACATCGGCAACCTGCGCACCTACCTCTTCGAGGATGTGCTGCGCCGCACCCTGAAGTTCAACGGCTATCGTGTAGAACATGTCATGAACATCACCGACGTCGGCCACATGACCTCGGATGGCGATGCCGGCGACGACAAGATGGAACTTGCAGCCCGCGCACAGCAGAAATCGCCCTGGGAGATCGCCCAGTTCTACGAGAAGGCGTTCTTCACCGACACCGACCGCCTGAATATCGAGCGACCGGAGGTGACGCCGCGCGCCACCGAGCATGTCGTCGAGATGATCGAACTGATCCAGCGTCTCGAAGCCAATGGCTATATCTACGTCACCAGCGAAGGCGTCTACTTCGACACCTCGAAATTCCCCGACTACGGCAAAATGGCCCGCCTGAACCTGACCGGTCAGCAGACCAGCCGCGACGAAGTGGTGACGGACGAGACCAAACGCAACGCCTCCGATTTCATGCTCTGGTTCCTCAACAAGCCCACACATCTCATGCAGTGGGAGAGTCCGTGGGGACCCGGCTATCCCGGATGGCATATCGAGTGTTCTGCCATGTCGATGAAATATCTTGGCGAGACCTTCGACATCCACTGCGGCGGCGTCGATCATATCACGGTCCATCACACCAACGAGATCGCGCAGTCGGAGTGCGCCACACACCATCCCTTCGTCAAATACTGGATGCACGGCGAGTTCCTGCTGATGAAGAAGGACGGCAAAGGGGAGAAGATCTCCAAATCGAAGGGGGGATCCATCAACAGCGTACAGGCCCTTATCGACGCAGGTTACGATCCGCTCGCCTACCGCTATTTCAACCTCCAGGCGCACTACCGTTCGGAACTGAGTTTCTCGACCGAAGCTCTGGATGCCGCCACCTCCGGCCTACGCAAAGTCTATGCGCTCTGCCCGGACAGCGATCCCTTGCGCGACGATGAGGCCGCCTATCAGCCTGCCCGACAGCGGGTGCTGGATGCGATAAACGACGATCTGGCGACGCCGCAGGCCGTTGGCCTGCTGAACTCCTACGGCAGCTATCGCCTCTGGGTCGAGTTCGATGCCGTGCTCGGCCTCGACATCGCCAAACGCTCCTGCCGCCCGGAAGAGGCACTGCCCGCCGAGGTTCTGCAGCTGATCGAGGACCGCAACGCCGCTCGCAAATCCAAAGACTGGTCCGCCTCCGACAGCCTCCGCAGCGACCTGATCGCACTCGGCTACGAAGTGGGCGACGGCCCGCAAGGCACTACGGTCAAAAAGCGTGCCTTGTAAACGCTGTGGACTTCGGTATGGCTCTGGAGAGAAACTTTCGCGAGAGGAACCGACATGCCAACGTTCGAACTGCTGGTCGAAGGGCCCGCTGTTCCTCTGCGGGCCGCGAAAAAGAATGCGAAGCGTTACCAAGCCTGGATTCAAAAAGTCAGAGCAGCCGCCCGACGAGAATGGCCCTCGACAGAAGATCCTATTCAAACCGATGTCGTTGTCACAATAACAAATCTGTTTAACTCCGAGCCGCCGGATGTAGATAACATCATTAAGCCCCTGCTCGACGCGCTGTGTAATGTTGTGTACGCGGATGATCGTCAGGTTATCCGAGTCACAAGCCAGAAGTCGATAGAGCAAGTCCGATACTTTTCGACCAGACCACACCACTATTAGCATCAGGGCTGGAGCGTTATACTGACAGGAGTGGGGAAAACCAGATTCGAACGAGCCTCGTATTGACAAGGCCGTAGTTCGACAGCGTCTTCAGGAAGGCGAACAGCTTCTGAATCAGGGACTGCTGGACGCAGCTTTGCTTATTACCTGGTCCGCTCTGGAGGCGGCTTGCTGGTGGGCATTCCGCAAGGAAGATCTTAAACTTGAAAGGAACACACCGGCCGCATATGTAAACCGTCTCTATTCGGAACTGTTTGTCGATGAAGACGACTTCCGTCATCTGAAGGCTATTTTGGAACTGCGCAATGCCGTCGCGCATGGCGTTCAGGGAACGGATGTGCAAAAGTCCGACATCCAGAAAATGCTGAAGATCGCCCGTCGTCTGGCAGGCAGAAAGGACTGAATCGATGAGTGATTATGTGGGGCGGATCGCGCGTTTGCAGGAGGCGATGCGGGTGGAAGGCGTGAGTCTGACGCTGCTGGCGGGTACGGATCAGATGCGCTATCTGACCGGCTGGCGTGAGGGCGGGCACGAGCGCTTTGTGGGGCTGTTCGTTCCGGCCGAGGGTACGCCTGCCTTCGTAGTGCCGAAGATGAACGCTCCGCAGGCCCGTGAAACTCCGGCTGGTATCGCACAGGTTGCAGGCTGGGAGGATCATACGGGGTGGCAGAGCGAAGTCGAGACGCTGCTGGCGGGCTGGGGCGTCGGAATGGACAGCACCATTCTGGTCGATGACGAACTGCTCAGCGTCCATCTGCTCGGCCTGCAGAGTCTCTGTCCTGGCACAACGTTTCGGCCTGCGGGCGATATCATGGCCTCCCTGCGGCAGATCAAGACCGAGGCGGAACTCGCGGCGATGCAGAGAGCCGCCGACATGATCGACGCCATCTACGCAGAGTCGCTCGGCTGGCTGCATGAGGGCATCACCGAACTGGCGTTCCACGATCTTATCCTGGCTGCCATCAAGCGCGAAGGCTCCCGCCCCTCCTTCTCTCCACTCGTCTGTTTCGGCGCGAATGCTGCCCTCCCGCACCATCATACCGGAGAGACGGCGCTGCAAAAAGGCGATGTCGTCATTATCGACATCGGATGCATCTGGGAAAACTACGCCTCCGACATCACCCGCACCGTCGCGTTCGGCGAACCGAGCGATGCGGATGCCAGGCATGTTTACAGTGTCGTCTCGGCAGCGCATCTGGCCGCGCGCGGTTTCGCTCAGCCCGGTGTCAGCGGCGAAGCGACCGATGCCGCCGCCCGCAAGGTCATAACGGACGCGGGCTATGGGGACTATTTCGTTCACCGCACGGGCCACGGCATCGGCCTCTCGACGCACGAGCCACCCTACATCGTGCAGGGCAACGCGCAGCCGCTCCAGACGGGCATGTGCTTCTCGGTCGAGCCAGGCATCTATCTGCCGGGACGATTCGGGGTGCGCATCGAGAACATCGTCACGGTCACCGCCGACGGCGTCCGCTCCCTCGACGCCGATGCCCCGACAGAACTGAAGATCGTCCTGACAGCTTAAAGAAAATGCGCCCTAGACCGGCTTCGCTGCAGGAATCGGAAACAGCGTGCCATCCGAATAAGGAAAACACGAGCCTCGCGTCGAACTGAGTCCCGGTTCGCTGTCTGCACGCGAACGCACTACCTACCCACAACGAGGAGAAACCTATCCCATGGCGGATGTCACTATCAGTCTTATCGGCAACGGCCCGGTCATGATCGAAGGCCCGATCACTCTGCTCGACCAGGACGATAATCCCATTGAAACCCCCGCAGGCAAAGCGATCTTCCTCTGCCGCTGCGGTCAGTCGTCGGAAAAACCCTTCTGCGACGGCACCCACAAACAGTGCGGTTACGTCAGCACAAGCGCTGCAGCCAGCCCGTAACGCGCCTGCCTATTCGCTCTGAAGACCGGCGAAGCCCAGCGCGGCGAGCACGGTGAGAGCCAGGACATGATTGCCGACGGCGTTCATATGGACGCCGTCGGTCGTCAGCTGAAAGGCAGGGTCGGCGGAGCGTCCTGCGCGGATCGCCTGCACGAAATCGTCGTGGGCAGGAGCGAGATGGGTATGCCGCGAGGCGGCGACACGCTGCATGGCGGCCACATAGTGCGCCAGACTGGCGTTGGCCCGGTTGTCGGGGCTGTCCACATCTTCCCCGATCACGGTGGGCGTCACCAGAACGATCTCGGCGTCGGTGGATTCCCGGAGCGTGTCCACCATGAGGCCGACCGCCGCCTCGTAAACAGCGACAGGAACTCCGTTCGGCCCATCGCCTGCCGGATAGTCGCGGGCGGGCTCCCAGCCGCGAAAGCCATGCCAGACATCGTTGATCCCCACATTGATGGTGACCACATTCGGCTTATGAGCGATCACATCCCGCTGCAGCCGCGCCAGCATATCCGGCGCCTTGTGTCCTCCGATTCCAGAATTGACGACCTTCACATTGCGCTCCGGATAGCCCGCGTGAATCAGGTTCTCCACCACCTTTACATACCCGTCCCGCGCCTCTGTGATGCTGTCCCCCAGACAGACCAGCGTCGCATTTTTCCCCAGCAAAAACCCCTGCTCCGATGCCATTTCTGTCTCTCCTCCCGGCGGCTGCTTATAAAGATAGTGTAGCGCAAAAGGAGGGGTGCCGTCCAGCGAATAAGCCTCCGTGCGGACGGCAAAAACCCCTCTTCCAACCGGTTGGAAGAGGTGTCAAGAACCAAGCGCCTTGTAAACGGAGAGTTACTTCCCGATGAGGGCTTTGAGTTCGGCGTCCGTCAGCGTCTCTTTGCCTTCCTTGCCGATCTGAACGGCGTTGCTGCCGACGCGGACGATGATCTCCTCCCCGACAGAGGAGTAGGCGGCGAGCGTGGGCAGGGCTTTCAGGAGGGCGAAATGGGCCGCGCTGAACGCCTGGATCTTCGTCAGGGACTGCTTTTTGGCGTCGAAACCGTGATCCTGCCAGACGTTGTTGGCCTGCAGGTAGAACGTCCGGTCGTTGACCGCCTGGACCGTGATGGCGTTTCCGGCATCGGCAAGCTGTTCCTTGTCGTACTTCAGAAGCAGCGAGCCGTCATTGCTGAATGCCAAATCCGATTCTATTCCCCCCCGGAGGACAGACCGTCCACCTGCGCCTCCCCTGCCGGGGCCACTCGGCCCGTTCGCGCCGTAGCGATAGTTGCCGCGCGCGGCCAGACCGCCTGTCCTGCCAAGGGAATCGGTCTGACCTCCGTGAGCGAAATAGAGGACGCTGCCGTTCGCGCCCTGGTAGCGGGACGAGGCTTGGTCGGCCTTCTTGAAGGCGTTGGCGCGTCCACTCTGGTTGGTGACTCCCTCGCCACTGATGCCGAACTGCACGGCCCGTCGCGCCACCTCTTCGCGCACCTTGTCCAGGCTCTCCACGGAGAGTTTCTGGTCTGCCATGGCGCCCGCGTTCAACGGAGCGCCGCTGGTGTCGCGCAGGCCAAGACGCCGGATCTCCTGCTCATCCACCAGGAAGGAGGTGTATTCGGTGATGATGCCGTACTCCCGCGAGAGGCGCACTATCTCGTCGATGATCTCTTTTTTGCCCGCCGGATTGTCCGAAAGGCGCACCTGATCGACCAGATAGCCCAGTTTGCGTGCTGCCCAGATACGGGGCAGGAAACTGTTGCTGCCATCCGCCTCGCCCGCCTTCGCACCGAGCGTATAGTTGGTGTCGGAGGCGCCGGTGAGGCCGCTCAAATGAACGGAGCCCGCGCCGCTGCCCCGGAACCGCCCGGTGATGACCAGCTGCGAGCCCTGAAACAGGTCCGGCAGCGTTTTCGGGTAGATATCGTAGACGTCCATGCCGTCGAACGCCAGCTTAACATTGGAGAGAATCGGCGAGGCGACTTTGGCGAAGAAGGCGGAGACCGTCACTTCGACATCCTCCTCGGGTTTGACGTAGTCCGAATCGCCATTGCCCAGCGCGGCGAGACGATCCAGGAACGGCACATTGACATCGTAGCCGAGCCCGAAGCAGAAGAGACGGGCCGCAGAGCCGTCTGCCTCCGCTCTGCCCTTCAGACCGGACGTTTTCAGGGTCGGCAGAGCATCGTTCTGCAGCGTCTGACCGTTTTTCTGCTTGAAATGGGTGAGAATGGTGTCGATGTTGGTCTCGCCGACCGTGGGCAGGCCATCGGTTAGGAAGACGATCATTTTGGTCTTGCCGGGCTCGTTCTTGACCAGATCGAGTGCGGCGCGCAGAGCGTCGTCGATGTTGGTGCCGCCGCTGGCCTCGATGTTCTCCACGAAATGGCGCGCCTTGGTCAGGTTCTCGGCGCTGGCGGGCATGAGGGAGCGCGTGAGGACATCGGGCGACTCGTTGAAGGTGATGACATCGAACTTATCTTCCGGGCGCAGCTGGCCCAGGCAGAAGAGCAGCGACTTGCGCGCCTGCTCGATCTTCTTGCCGCTCATCGAGCCGGTGCGATCCAGTACGAACACGACCTGCTTCGGCAGAATCCGATCTTTCGGCACATTGACGCGCGGGCTGGCGAGCAGCATGAAATAGCCGTCCCGGTCGCCGCTGCGATAGGTGAGCAGGGAGAGGCCGACATCGTCCGCACTGGTGCTGTAGAAGAGGGTCAGGTCACGGTCGGAGGTGTCGTTGACGCCTTCCCAGGAGGCGGTTGCAGAGCGGTCGTCGGGGCGGCGCACCGAAAGGTCATGGGAGGGCGAAAAAACGTTTTTCAGCGGGGAGGTCGTCGTCAGCTTGATCGAGACCGTGGTCGTGCCGACCGGCTGGGAGCCGAACCGGGAGGTCGAGAGCGGGTAGGCGTACTTGCGCATGCCGGCCTGCGGTTTGAGGATTTCGGTATAGCGCATCCTGATGACGCGTTCGCTCTGCGGCGGGATAGGATAGACCGAGATCCTGACGAGACTGCGTCCAACATACTCCAGCAGCGCTGGGTCGCGGTAGCGGCGCACATAGCCTTCGTAGATGCTGCGGGCCTCTTGCGCCGGCAGAACGCGCGGCTCCATCGTCTTCTCGCCGACCGTCATGCTGAAGGCGGTCGGCATCGCGCCTTCCGGCAGCGGATAGAGGTAGGTGCCCTCCTGCGCCACACTGCTGCTGTTGACGAAGGTCTGCGAGACGGTCGTCTCGGCGACCGCGTCGTTGATGACCGTCGTGACATGCAGGTCTTTGACATAGAACGGCTGCACGAAGATCGGGTGCGGCGGCATCGGCATCAGGGGGCGGGCCGGGCCTGTGCCGGTCATCTGCCCCGGATAGAGAATGCCCTGGGCCGACGCCGCGCCGAGCGCCGCGAGCAGCATCGCCAGCGTCGTCGCGAGCCTCACAACCGGTTTACGAAGGCTTTGCATCTCTCGACACTCCTTTGCAGCCGGAACAACGGAAGAGCGTCTGTCCGGTCTCTGCGATAGCTGCTTCAGCAAGCGCGTAGGCGCGTTATGGAAAAGGAACGAAATTGTCTTGATTTCAGCAAAGCGGTTTGCTCCGGGGCATGCGTCCACACACCGGGGCGACCGCTTGAACGGGGAGACTGTTCGGGTATTAGACGGAACGCGCAGAGAGAACGTTACACACAACACCAGGCCACAGCCATGAATTCATACCAGAGCAGAGAAACGTTTCAGGCGTCTCTGTCCGTCTCGGAGGCACGGAGAAGCTGCTGAGGTTCGGTCGCGGGAGCGGCGGTGGCAGGACGCAGGAGCACGTCTGAAGCGGTGGAAGCGGAAGCGGCGCGCAGCAGACTGCCGGGGGCACGGTCCAGCCGCAGGCGCAGCTGTGTCAGCGTCTCCTGAGCGATAGTGCGCACACGCTGCCGGGGCAGAGGCCCGCCGCTGTCCCGCGTCATCCGTTCGAGCTGAGCGACAGCCCGTGCATCCCCTACCTGCGCCACAGCGCCAAGCAGTGCGACGATCAGTTCCGTCTGATCGTCGGACGGATGATGGCGCAGCAGTCGGTAGAGGCAGGCGAGTTGGCGATCATCGAGGAGTTCCGCGTGTTCGGGCTGCAGGCGGGGCAGCAGCCGAGAGAGCGCCTGTGTCGCAATGGCACGGACGCCGGTAAACGTCGCCAGATCTCTCCACTCCAGCGCTTCCAGAAGGGGACCGATCGCGCGTACATCGTCGAGCGCGGCCAGCACTCGAATCGCTTCGACCTGCACCGGTGTTACGGCGCACAGCTGCGCCATCCCCATAGAAAGCAGTCCCAGCAGAGGGATCAGTCCCCAGGCCAGGGGAGTGGCAAGGTACCATTGAAAGACTGCGAAGAAACCAATGATGACTGCGCCATAAGCGATCCGCAGAGGCCACTCTTTCCGCTTCTTCAGGCTTTCGGCGCGGAGCAGGGTCTGCATTGCAGGCAGCACCGCAATGCCGCGCCGCTGCAGCACCCGACGCGCTCGCAGGCGCTCCTGGGAACTGTGACTGCGCAGCTGCGCTGCCAGCACTGCGATCTCTTCCGTCTGCTCCCAGTCAGCGGTGTCAGCCTCTTTTATCCCCTGCATCCTTCTCCCTCACCCACCCTTCTGCGAATCGTGGAAAGGCGTTACTTCTTTTACGCAGATTCGGGCCGGATCGGTTCTCCTGTCAAGGGATCCTGTTCGACTATCAGGCGTCGGTGGTGGGACGCAGAAGTTCCTCCGATGGTTCCGTGGGGGCATGAGGCATAGCAGGGCGCAGGAGAACGCCGGCGGGCGTCACGCTGCCGTCTGCGGCTCTCAGAAGCTGTGAGCCGATCTGCTGGCGTTCCGCGCTCTGCCGCAGAAATGGCAGGCACTCCTGTGCCGCCGCCACGACTGCTGCATACCGCCCCCCACGCCCCCGCCCATGCGCCAGTTTTTCCACTTCCTCGATGGCTTTGGAATCACCAACCTGCTCCCAGGCTTTCAGGATCGCCAGGGTCAGTTCTGTGTTCTTACCGCGTAAAGCCCGGTTCAGACAGAAGCGCTGCTCAGGGCTGAGGAGAGGCGCATCGCTTGCCTTCAAGCGGGGCAGCAGAGAGATCAGGGCCTTCGTCGCCAACGGCACGACGTCTTTATCTTTAAACTCCAGCGCCTCTGCCAAAGGCCCTGCAGCCCGCACATCGTCGAAACGCGTGATAGCCATTGCGGCGGACTTCTGCTGCTGGGACGCTGCCGCTCCTATCACGAAGAGACTGGTATAACTTCCCATGAAGGTGAGCATGCTGGTGTTGTGCGTCAGGATGGCAAGCGCGACCAAGCCGAGGACAATGCTCAGGAACAGGCCGATGAATAGTTTCTGCCGTTTGGCGCGCTGCCGGCTCTCTTCCCGCAGGATGGCGAGCACGGCGTCGAACTCCATCTCCAGCAGAGGCTCCGGATCCGGCGTTTTGATCCGCTGGCCCCTGAGAATGTTGCGGAATCCCGACCGGAACCCCAGTGCCGACTCCTGCGCTTTTCTCTTCTGAAAGGTCTGCTGGATCTCCGCCTCGGTAGGCATCTGCAGATCTGCAGGCGGCTGCGGACCGGAGACCTCTGCCTCCGTCTTCTCCAAGCTGGAGAAGCGACGGGGCGTCTCCGGTTCGTTCTGTGTTTCCAGGCGCTGTGT
>JAYTGR010000444.1:0-5115 GCA_043733205.1 Chthonomonadaceae bacterium | reverse complement strand
TTCGAGCGATCAGGGCCGCACCTGGCGGCCGATGACTCTCCTTGACCTGCCGAACCCAAACTCCGGCACCGATGCCGTCACCCTGCACGACGGCCGTTCGCTGCTCGTCTACAACCATTCCACAACCGCGCGCACTCCGCTCAATGTCGCCCTCTCCAGCAACGGCTGGCATTGGAAGCCGGTGCTGACCCTGGAGAACACCCCCGGCGAGTTCTCTTATCCCGCTGTCATTCAGACTCAAGACGGCCTAGTCCACATCACCTATACTTGGAACAGGAAGCGCATCCGGCACGTCGTGCTGATCCCGGCCTTGCTTTAGCAGAAAAGGCAGGGGTTTTGCGGTAGAATAGGAGAGGCGTTCGTGAGGGACGCGTAAGGAACTATGTAAGGCGACCTGCCGCTATGGCCTTGAACGATCTGCCGCGCCTGCTCGATACTCTGCCCGGTTTTCGGGAGATGATCGAGACACTCAAAGGCGACACCGGCGCTGTTGAAATCGAAGGAATGACCAGTTCCGCGAAGGGCTTTGCCCTGGCGCGGGTCTTTGCACGTCTGGACAGACCGCTGCTGGTGATCACGTACTCTCAGGAGCAGGCGCAGCGGCTCTGGGACGATCTCGTGCGCTATGGCGTGCCGCAGGAGAAGGTCTGCACGCTTCCCTCGTCGCAGAGCCTGTTTCTGGACGGTGATATCACCGATTTCCGCGTCATTGGCGAGCGCATCGGGGCGCTGCTGACCCTGGCCCAGCAGGAGCCCTGTATCGTAGTCGGCACATTGGAAGCGGTGCTGCAGCGCACTTCGCCGCCGGACGATCTCGTGCCTGCCGTTTTTATGCTGGAAGCAGGGCAGACAGTGGAGTTCGATACGGTCGTGGCGCGGCTGGTGGAGATGGGCTATGAGGCCGCCAATACGGTGACGCGGCCCGGCGAATTTTCGCGGCGCGGCGGCATTCTCGATGTTTTCTCCAGTACGGCGGACGCGCCCGTAAGAATGGAACTGTTCGGCGATGAGATCGAGAGCATTCGGCCCTTCGATGTCGCCACGCAGCGCAGCACCGGCCGTAACGCCCATGTCGATCTTGCCCCTATGCGCGAACTTCGGCTCTCCGTCGAGCGGGTGCTGCCTGCGCTGGACACGATCCGCGCGGCATTCGCGAAGCGCAAAACCGAACTGGCGGCGAAAAGCGGCAAGGATGGCCGTGAGGCGATCGAGCGCCTGACCGATCGCGTGGAGGGCGTGCTGGCCTCTCTGCAGCAGCAGGCCTACTTCACCGGGCTGGAACAGTATCTGCCCTATCTCGTGCCGGAGACGACCGTCTGCGCCGTGGACTATCTGCCTGCGAACGCTGTGGTCGTTCTGGATGAGCCGCATCTGATTCATGAGCACTGGGACCGTATCACGGGCGACATGCAGTCGGCACGGGAGCGGCAGTGGGAGCGCGGCGAGGCGCTCGACATCTTCCCGCATGCCCTGGCCTATAAGGCAGGCATGGCACGACTGGCGAAGCATCCAGCGCTGCTGCTGTCGCTGCTGGGGCGGCGCGTAGAGGAGTTCGATGTCAGGCAGACCCTGCGCATCAACTCCACGCCGACAGAGAACTATCGCGGCCGCACCAATGCGCTGGCGGACGAGGTCGGCACCTGGCTTGCCAACGACTGCCGCGTCGTCTTCGTCAGCGATCAGCCTGCCCGTGTGCGTGAGATCTGCGCCGAGATGCACCTGCCCGTGCAGCCGCGCGGCAGCGGAATCGGCGCGAAGGCCAGTCTGCATGTGCAGGAGGGACGCCTGCGCGCCGGATTTGCGCTTGCCGATCTGCGCCTCTATATCCTTACCGATGCGGAGCTGTTCGGTGCAGCGCGCACCGTCGCGCCCCGGCGGAAGGTGGCCGGTGGCGTAGCGATCTCCTCCGTGCTCGACCTGCGTGAGTTCGACTATGTCGTCCACATGCACCACGGTATCGGGCAGTATCGCGGCCTGGTCAAACGCACCGTCGATGGCAACCAGCGTGACTACCTGCTGGTGCAGTATCAGGGCGGCGACCGCCTGTTCGTTCCGGCAGATCAGATTGACCGCCTGCAGCGGTATCAGGGCGCGGACGGCAGCGCGCCGCAGATCAACAAACTCGGCGGCAACGACTGGCAGCGCACCACCCGCAAAGTCCGGGAGCAGGCGCGCGAGATGGCCGGCGAGCTTATCCGCCTCTACGCCGCCCGCCATGCTGCCACTCGTCCTAACTTCGGCCCCGACGGCCCATGGCAGATCGAGATGGAAGAGGCGTTCCCCTACCAGGAGACCCGCGACCAGCTGCGCGCCATTCAGGACGTGAAGGCCGACCTGGAACGCGAACAGCCGATGGATCGCCTCATCTGCGGCGATGTCGGGTTCGGCAAGACAGAGGTCGCGCTGCGCGCCGCCTTCAAAGTCGTCACCGAGGGCAAACAGGTCGTCGTTCTCTGCCCGACCACCGTTCTGGCCGCCCAGCACCTCACGACCTTTCGCGAGCGCTTCGCCGCCTATCCGCTCAACATCGAGCTTCTCAGCCGCTTCCGTACCAAGCAGGAGCAGGCGAAGACGGTGCAGGGACTGAAGGACGGCACGGTCGATATCGTCATCGCGACCCATCGTCTGCTCAGCAAAGACGTCGTGCTCAAAAACCTCGGCCTGGTCATCGTCGATGAAGAGCAGCGGTTCGGTGTCGCCCACAAGGAGCGGCTGAAGCAGCTGCGAACTCAGGTGGACGTCCTCACGCTCTCCGCCACGCCGATCCCGCGCACCCTCAGCATGGCCCTCTCCGGCCTGCGCGACATGAGCTTGATCGAGGATCCGCCCGAGGGCCGCATCCCGGTCCTGACCTACGTGCGCGAATACGACGACGAACTGCTGCGCGACGCCGTCCTGCGCGAACTCGAACGCGATGGGCAGGTCTACTATGTCCACAACCGTGTCGAGAGTATTCATCATGTCGCCGTCCATCTGCAGCGTCTCGTGCCCGATGCCCGCATTCTGGTCGGCCACGGCCAGATGTCGGAAGACGAACTGGAGAAGGTGATGGTCGCCTTCTATCACCATGAAGCGGATGTCCTGCTCTGCACCACCATCATCGAGAACGGTCTCGACGTCTCGAACGCCAACACGATTCTGCTCGACAACGCGGACCACCTGGGTCTGTCGCAGCTGTATCAGCTGCGCGGTCGCGTCGGGCGTTCCAGCCGGCAGGCTTATGCCTATCTCTTCTACCGCCGCGACAAGGTGCTGACGGAGATCGCGGAGCAGCGTCTTGCTGCCATGAAAGAGTTCTCCGCACTCGGCAGCGGCTACAAAGTCGCCATGCGCGACCTGGAGATCCGGGGCGCGGGCAATCTGCTCGGCGCAGAGCAGCACGGGGCGATGATCAGTGTCGGCTTCGATCTCTACGCCCAGCTGCTCGCCCAGGCCGTGCAGGAACTCAAAGGGGAGGACGTCACCGAAGACATTCTGCCGCCAATGGATATTCCGGTCACCGCCCACATTTCCAACGACTATATTCCCGGCGAGGCGGAGCGCATCTACTTCTACAAGCGCATGAGCGCCGTCCGCTCGGTGACGGAGATCGAGAACCTGCAGGCCGAACTTGAAGACCGCTACGGCGATCCGCCGCGCCCGGTCTGGGATGCGCTTGCCATTCTGCGCCTGCGCCTGCGCTGCCGGCAGGTCGGCGTCGCCGCCGTACGGGGCGAAGCCGCGCAGATCAATATCAAGTTCACGTCTGGCGTCCGGCTCACGCCCCAGGCTGTCCAGTTGCTGACCGTCGCATTCAAGAACTATCGTTTCACCCCCGACGGCGTGCAGATCGCTCTCTCCGGCCCCAAAATCCTGCCCCAGGTCGAAGAGATGATCTCCACCCTGGAACAGGCATTCGCCTTCGGCAACCCCGACAAGAGCAATAGTGCAGGCAGCGCTGCTTCCAGAACCGCGCTCTCTCCTGCCGCCACAAGACGCTGATCCTAATTATTAGGTTAAGTGGTTATCGCGTTCGCTGGATGCCTTTGAGAAGGTCACTTTGCCGGTATGTTAAAGGGTAAGGAGATCACTCGCTACCCTGAAGTTGCTCCATCGTTTCCTGAAGATGCTCAAGCTTGGCCAGCAGATCTTCCGCCTTGACACCGTCCTGCCACTCTTGAGAGCGCTCGTCATGATAGCTTTGCATCTCCACGACCGCCTCTGAGAGAAGCAGGTGCGCCTGGGCGATCATCGCGCTCCAACGCGCGTTGCCCGGCATCGTGGGAATGGCAGGCAAGGCGGGGAAGAGTGCGCCTTATGAGTTACGGCGTCTGCGGCGAAGGCAGACGGCTAAGCCGCTAACGCTCACGCCGATAATCAGACCAAGAGTTCCAGGTTCGGGAGTGGCGACAACTGCGTTCGTTACGAAGCTGGTATGGAGACTGTGGTTGTCTGTGAATGCCCCTTGGTAGTTGCTTAGATAGGAAGAGTCCGGGGAGACTCCGTTGTCGAAGAAAATTTGGCGGCCTCCGGGCGTCTGGGGCGGGGCATTGACAAAGACATCCACCAGCAGATTTCCCAATGCCGGGTTATAAGTGAACCCGCTGCTCGGGATGACGAGATCGAATGTATTCGTGAAGAGCAGTGTGCGCGTGAGCGTTCCGCTAAACACCGCCGTGGAATTGGGACCTCTGTTGGCGTTAAAGTCCGTGCTCAACCCGTGTACTGCTTTGGATGTGTTGGATAAACCAACGGAGATGTCGTAGGTCGCCGGCCCACTTGCGGGCGGGGGACCGAGGCTGGAGGAAGCGAAGGCAATACTGGCAATGTTGACGATCCCAGAGAAGTCCGTGCTGCTGTAGACCTGCTGATACTCGGTCCCGAAGGGTCCGCCGAAGGGAATAGAATTACCACCGCCGCTGCCGCCGGCTATGACCTGAGCGTGCGCTAGAGACGCTGCCATTGAGAGTGCAGCTATAGATACGAGAGTCACTTTTACAGAACGCATGAATAAGATCTCCTTTGAGAGAGCACGAGAATGGCGTAACAACCCATTATAGATGTCGTCGCTTTCAAAACTCTGTACGCATCCTATCAAATGTGTCAAAATAGATGTGCTTCCCGATTCGCGTAAAA
>JAYTGR010000443.1:0-5119 GCA_043733205.1 Chthonomonadaceae bacterium | reverse complement strand
GCCAGGGATAGGCGCTTCGACGCGGACATCGATGGCGGCGAGGCTCATCGCCAGGTTGTCGGCGAGGCTGACGATCTTGCTGACTTTGATGCCGGGGGCAAGCTGGATCTCATAGCGTGTCACGCTCGGCCCGCTCGCGACTTCCACCACATTCGCGCCGATATTGAACTGTTCCAGCGTGCGCTCGATCGTCTGCACCCGGTCGGTGAGTTCCGACTGCGAGCGCTTCGAGACGGCCACAGGAGACTCTTTCAGCAGAGTCAGCGGGGGCAGCACAAATTTGGGCGCGGGAGGCGGAGGCGTCAGGGGGACGTCCGAAGGGGGAGCAGTCGGTTCGGAAGGAGGCTGCGGATCCGGAGCGGGTGCGGCCTTCGCGGTCCGTTTCGCAGGCAGGGTTTTCCCCGGCGGTGCCTCTGCCGGGACAGGAGGCTGCGCGGTCTGTGCCTGCGGCTCCGGCAAAGGCTCCTCGTCATCCTGATCGATCTCGCCGTGGCTGTTGCGCCAGCTGCGGCTCAGCGCGAACATTCGAAACAGTTTGCTGGAGGTCGTCGCCTCTCCTGGATCGACAGGCTCCGCTTCCTGCTCCAGGTCCGGCAGTGCGAGCGCAGTCTGTCGGGAGGATTTTGCCGGGGCCAGTGCGCGCTCCACGACGCGGGCCGCCCGCTCCGCACGATCGTCGGACGGCTCGCTGGGAGCCGGCAGGGGCTTCGAGGCGGCCCGCGCATCGCGCTGACCGACGAGAGCCGTTTCGCGCTCCCGCGTCGGGATCAGGCCATAGCGCTGCAGTGCCGAAGCCCCGTCCCGCCCGTGCGCATGCAGTCTCCGTACGATCTCGATAAAAGGCTGATCCACCAGCAGTATGACCGCCACGATGCCGATCATGACCAGGAAAAGCGTGCTGATGATCCTGCCGACCAGGGCATAGAGCGGTGCGCCGAAAAGCCAGCCTATCACTCCTCCTGCCGTGCGCACACTGGCGCTGTCCCAGTGGGCCGGGTCGGGTGCGAGCATCAGATGGCGTCCGGTGACAAAGACGACGAAAAGCAGCAGCGAGCCATAAGAGGAATGGGTGAGATTGAGACGCTCATAGCCGAGCAGGAACATCGCGCCGGCGAACATCATGAGGAGGGGGATGGCATACGAGCCGGAGCCGGCGAGCAGGCGCAGCAGGGTGTCCACCTGCGCGGGCAGCAGGCCCGGCTGGTTCCAGCAGAGGCAGAGCAGTCCGGCGGCGCCCAGAAAAAAGAGTGTCAGACCACAGATGTCCTGTGTCCTGCGATTTGGCGGCGGCGGTGCGGCCGCACGACGAGTACGCGGTACTTTGACCATGCCGGCGTTCCCTCCACACAAAGTATAGCAGAAATATGACGGCGGGTCAATTAGTCCGATTCCGGCCGAGTCAGCCGCTGCAAAATGAGTTGTAAATCCGGTTCATTCCCCTGCAGGAGAGCCGAATCCGGCTGTCCCGACCGAGAGAGCAGGAATTCACGCTTCCGTACGGAACTTAGGAACAGTAACAGGAGAAGCGGCTGAAGTTCGATTTAAGAAGGAAGAGACGAGTTGACGTTTACGCGAAACTGGCTGTGGCTGTTTGCCGCAGGGGCGGCGCCCCTCCTGCTGACGGGGATCGCCCCGAATTTTCTGCTGGTGGCGCTGGGATGGTATGCGCTGCTGGTCGGGCTGGCCCTGGCCGACTGGTTCCTGCTGCCGGACCTGGAAAAGACGCTTTCGGCGGAACGTGTGATCGAAGACAAGCTGTCGCTCGGCGTCGCGAACGCGGTCGAGGTGCGGGTTCGCAACGGCAGTTCGATGCCGCTGCAGGTAGAGCTGATCGACACTCCGCCCGAATCCATGCCGAACGATCTGGACGGCCAGCCGTTCCGCTTTACGGTCCAGCCAAACGCCCGCCACGCCGCCGTCTATCATCTGACTCCCCACGCGCGCGGCGACTTCCATTTCGGCGGGCTGCATCTGCGGGTGCGGGGCCGGCTGGGCATGGTCCATCGTCTGATGCAGGTGCCGATCCCCCAGACGATCAAGGTCTACCCGAACCTCCTGGAGGCAGCTAAGTTCACGCTGATGGCGCGGCGCGGCCGCCTGCAGCAGATGGGCATTCGCCGGGCGCGCCTGCAGGGAGCGGGGCGGGAGTTCGAGAGTCTGCGCGACTACATGCCCGACGACGAACTGCGGCGGATCGACTGGAAGGCCACGGCACGGCGCGGCAAACTGGTAGCCCGGCAGTACGAGGTGGAGAAGTCGCAGAGCATCGTGCTGGTGCTGGATGTCGGCCGCACGATGCTGGCCGAGATCGACGGGATCCAGAAACTGGACTATGCGATCAACGCCGCTCTCCTTCTCGCTTATGTCGCCTCGCTCGCGGACGATAAGGTCGGACTGCTGGTGTTCGCGGACACCGTGCAGTCCTATCTGCCTCCCAAGAAAGGGAGAGCGCAGATCTACGCGATCCTGGAAGCCCTCTACAACGCCAAAGCCACGCTCGCCGAACCGGACTATCGCGGCGCGCTCTCCTATCTGCAGGCCCGCTGGCGCAAACGCTCCCTCATGGTCTGCTTCACCGATCTGTGGGATCCGGACTCTTCCCGTGTGACGATCTCCGAACTCGCCGCTCTGCAGCCCCGGCATCTCGTCGCCGCCGTCACGCTGCTCGACACGAAAGTCCTGCGCGCCGCAGCCCAGGAGAGCGTCTCCGCCGACGCCGTCTACAACCGCGCCGTCGCCGTACATGTCCTGGAGGACCGTGACCGGGCCACAGGCGAACTAACCCGGCGCGGCGTCCTGGTCGTCGACTCTCCTGCCGAGAAACTCTCTGCCGACCTCGTCAACCGCTACCTCGAAGTAAAAGAGCGCATGCAGCTGTAGCGGCCGACTGCCGATCGGCAGGATGGGAAGCCGGCTGACAGCTGCGCGTTCGGGCATGCAAAGGCCCCTGTTCGCTCTTGATATTCAGGAGCGAACAGGGGCCTGGAATTTGCGCTTTAGAGGGAGTTGTCGAGCTGGCGGCGCTGAGTGACCTGCATCACGGCGTCCGCGACCTCTTTGGCAAGGGTGGCGATAGTCTTGTCCTGCGCGGCGGCATCGGCTTCCGTCAGGACCACGACGCTGCGGGCCAGCACTCTGGTGCCGTCGCGGCTGGCATGCACTTCGTAGGGCTGCAGGCTGTTGTCGATCAGGGCATTGAAGCCTGTGGCGACCTTCTGCGCGCGCTGCTCGGCGGTCTGTGAACTGTCGGGATAGATGTGGCAGAGCGTCACGCCATGCCACTTCAGCTCCGCCACGTCCGGCTTGCTCCCAATGCCTTTGAACATCGTAATGGAGACCAGCAGGTTCGGATCGACTTTGCTGAGCTGGATCGGCAGCTTCAGCTCTTCCAGAAGCTCTTTTGCGGAAGCGGCGCGCTCGTTGCCGGGCGGGTGGGTGCGGAAGATGCCGAGGTCGCCGTAGGTGCGGTTGCGCTCATCGACGGCGAGGCGGAGCATGAAACTGTAGAGGCCGGCAGGATTGTAATGGGTGTGGGTCAGCAGGAGGATCGCGCCGTGATCCGCGTCTTTCTCCGCTTCCACGCCGTAAGTGTTGCTCTTGGCGGTCATATAGAGATAGGCGCCGTTGACGGCGTTGCCGATGTCGTTGGCCTGCGCTTTGGTGGCGATCAGCACGGCGGCCAGCGCCGGGATCAGCACATTCTGGATCTTGTTCTGCTCATGCTGCAGCTTCACCATGTGGTGATGCAGGGCATGGGTGACCTCATGCGCCAGGACGCCCGCGAGTTCGTCATCGGAGTGTACGTAGTCGATCAGACCCTTGTTGACATAGATATAGCCGCCGGGCAACGAATAGGCGTTCACATCTTTGTCATCGACGATCTTGAAGGAGTAGCTGAACTTCTTGAGCTGCGAACTGCCCCACTTCGCCGGAATGGGAACCGTGTTGGCGACCCCGGCGATCTCCTGACCGACGCGATTGACACGCTCCACCAGTTTGGCGTCCGTGACCAGCGTGACATGCTTGTCGTTCTCTTCGGCATTCTCCCGCCCGATCCGCACCTCGTTGTCCTCGCTCAGCACGATGACGGGCTTTTTATCGTCTGACTTCCCTGCGGGCACGGCAGGCAGGGAGGGCGGTGCAGTCTGGGCATAAACACGCGGGGCAATCCCTACGGCGCCGATCCACAGCAGGCCCAGAGAGAACCTGTAAAGACGGCGGAAACGAACGGAGCCGGAACAGAGCATGGTACGACTACCTTTCTGCGTACATATCCGAAGCAAACGCCACGAAAAATCGCTGTGACATACTAATGGACGAGGCAAGGCAGATACAGTTCGCCCCAGAAATTGGGATATTTGTATTATATCACATGTTTACCGGGCAGGCCCACATGGCAGATCAGGATCAAGGCATTGTCCCTGGAGAAGCCGGCTAATGGGCGGCCTTAAGCGCCTTTGCATCCGTTGGGATCAGTTTGAAAAAGAAGGTCTTACTCGACCAATCGAACAACACTATCTTTGCACTTTTCACGCGGCAAGCCGCTCGATCATTTCAGTTGGGGCATTGCCGCTCTGGAAAGCTTGTTTTAGCCATTCCAGCAAGTGGCACGGATCGCCAGAACACCCAGAAGCGTCTCTGTCGGCTTCCAGCAAACTGCTCACGAAATAGCGCGTCTGCTTGAGACTGGCATCCGCGCTCGGACGAACGATCACCGCCTGACAGGCCCCAACTTTGCGCACGAAGGTACGCACCCAATGCATAAAAACTGGGCTGTCCCCCGCAACCGACGGCCAGACACACTCCGTGAACTGCTCGGCAGTCAGGCTGGCCGCGTATTGGTTCAGGCGAACATACACCGATTTGCCTTCCTGCGGCAGGCGCATACAGCGGCTGCATTTGAGGCCGCCGCTGATGTCGAAGTCGCGCCTCTTGCAGGCTTTCCAGAGTTTACTGCAAACAAACCAGGAATCGGCCAGCACATGCGTTATTGTCTGCTCGGCGGCTTGAAAGTCGGTAATTGCAAATTCCACGCGAAAACGCGCATCGATTCCGCTTGAAAAAGCGCAGTGATTCCGCGTGAAAACGCGCACCCGTTCCACGCGAAAACGCGCACCGA
>JAYTGR010000442.1:0-1726 GCA_043733205.1 Chthonomonadaceae bacterium | reverse complement strand
CGCCACCAAACAACGCGTTCTGCGGACGGGGATTGAAGAACGCCATGTGATCAGGGCGACCGTTTCCGGCGCGGAACCGCGCTACCTCGATATCAATTTCGCCCCTATACACGATGTTGCCGGGAATGTCCTGGGCTTGACCGGCACCGCCAACGACATAATCGCGTCCAGGAAAGCTCAGGACGCCCTGATACAGCATCAGGCCGAAATCGAAACCCTGAACGTCAGGCTGCAGCGCTGGATGCGGGAGACCCACCACCGCGTAAGAAACAACTTGCAGGTGGTTTCCGCCCTGCTGGATATGCAGGAGATGCAGTACGAAGAGCACGTCCCTCTCGTGGAGATCACGCGCCTGCGCCAGCACATCCAGGCGCTCTCTTCCATTCACGATCTGCTGACGCATCAGGCCGGAACCGATACGGAGACCGTCGATCTCTCCGTAAAGGAGGCGATGGAGATGCTGATCCCAAGCATCCAGAGTCTGGTAGCCGGACGGCTGATCGAATTCGCGATCGAGGATCTGGCCATGCCTGTGCATCATGTCACGACTCTGGCCATTCTGGTGAACGAGCTCGTCTCGAACGCCATCAAGCATGGGACCGGGGAAATTCATCTTGTGTTTGCTGTGCAGGAAGGCAAGGCCGTATTGGAAGTAAGGGATCACGGCCCCGGCTTCCCGCACCTTTTCGATCCTGCTACGGCCGTGAACACGGGGCTCGAACTGGTGCAGACGTTGGCGCACCACGATCTGCAAGGCAAGACACGGTTCGGGAACCATGGCGAAGGCGGAGGGCAGGCAGTCATCGAATTTCCGATTCCAGACAGAGCGCAGGAGAGGCCGGCTCAGATTAAGCGGTCAGCGTGAAGAGGGCGAGTTCCGGGCGGCAGAAGAGCCGAAGCGGAATGCCCACCTGTCCCAGACCCCGATTGACATAGATCCGCGCTTTTCCCACCGTATACCACCCCTGTGCATAGTGTTTCGCCCCGATACGCCGAATTTCCCGCCTGGTCAACACCGGCACCCGCACCTGCCCTCCGTGGGTATGCCCGGAAAATACGAGACACTCCCTGTCTGCCACCATTTCGATCAGCGCCGGGTTGTGTGCCATGACCAGCGTCGGTTCTCCAGGCCGGACCTCCTGAAAGGCTTTGGGAACATCGGTGTGGTGATAGCGGTCGTCGTCCAGACCGACGATCCGCAGGCCGTTGGGAAGCAGTACACTGCGGTTGAGGAGCACGTAGAAGCCGAGTTCCTCCAGATGGCGCTCGACCGCAGGGCCATCCGTATAATAGTCGTGATTGCCCAGGATGGCGAAGACGCCAAGCGGGGCCTTGAGCGGGGCGAGAATGCGGGCACAGGGCGCGATGTCGTGAGCTTTGTTGGTCACGAAGTCGCCGGTCAGCAGAATGAGATCGGGCTGAGCTGCGCTGGCAGCGGCGACCGCCTGGCGCAGCAGAGCGTCGGAGGTATGGCGGCTGCGATGAAAATCGGTCAGATGCGCCACACGCAGCCCCTGCAGGGCCGCCGGCAGATGCGGCACGACGACGGTGTGTTCGGTAATTTCGATCATGGTGTGGGCGGCACAGCGGCGCGGTCGGCTTCGGCCTGATCTGCCGCTTGTTCTGCTTTGAATTTGGCCTGCCGGGCGGCGATTCGAGCGGCCTGCTCAGGCTGATCGAGGCGGGTGAGCGCCTGCTGCCATCGGCTGAAGATCGCCTCGTAGAG
>JAYTGR010000441.1:0-13227 GCA_043733205.1 Chthonomonadaceae bacterium | reverse complement strand
CAAGAGAAGGACGCGCAGGTAAGGCCAGACGTGGGAGTGGGGGCCAGTCTGCACGGCAAACGTGTCTTTCCTGCAGACAATCCCTGGAACACAGACATCTCGAAGATGCCGGTGGATCCGCAGTCCGACATATTGGTCGCCAGCATCGGAGCCGACAAACCGTTGCATCCCGATTTCGGGACCGTCTACAACGGCAATCCAAACGGAATTCCTTATCTGGTTCTCTCGGGTGAACAGGCCAAAAAGCGGTTTCCGGTCACCTTTCAATATGCCGACGAGAGCGATCCAGGTCCGGTTCCCATCCCGCTCGATGCCCCAATCGAGGGTGGGCCGAAAGCAGACGGAGACCGGCATGTTCTCGTCCTGGATCGGGATCGCTGGATCCTGTACGAGCTGTGGTCTGCCACTCCGCAGAGCGGTAGGTGGAAGGCCGGATCTGGAGCGATCTTCGATCTGAACTCCAATAAAGAGCGCCCGCTCGGATGGACCTCCGCCGATGCTGCTGGCCTGCCGGTCTTTCCTGGGCTGGTGCGCTGCGACGAGGCGGTCGAGGCCAAAGATATTCCCCATGCCCTCCGCTTTACCTGTGTTCGCTCGCGACGCGCGTTTGTCGCCCCGGCCCGCCATTTTGCCAGTAAGCTGACGGACGAAAAGTTTCCGCCCATGGGAATGCGGGTGCGTCTCAAAGCTTCGGTCGATATCCGCTCCTATCCCCTCACTGCGCAGGTCATCCTGCGCGCTCTGCAGCGCTACGGGATGATCCTGGCGGACAACGGCAGCGACTGGTTTGTCAGCGGTGCGCCCGATCCTCGCTGGAACGACGACGAACTCAACACCCTGAAACGTCTGAAAGGCCGCGACTTCGAAGTGGTAAAGATGGGCGCAATGGTGACAAAGTAGAGGCGCAAAAGACGATCGGTGACGACGTCCGAGCAGCGGGCCTGAAAACGTGCGGGACGATCTCCTTCGATCTAAAAACGACTGGAATCTATCGAGGAGCGGGTGAGAAAGATTCCTCACCCGCTCCTGCGTCTTCTTTCTCAGACTGCCTGCCGGCGGCGTTGTGCAGGGCACCATTGCATCTCGCCGTCAACGCGAGACGCTATTGGCCGAACTTTTGGCATCGACTTTGGGTTTGATCTTCTCTGCGAGCCACTTGATACCGGTAACGAGCGCTTCTTTAGGCAGAATATGGCCGGAATCGAACAGGAGCTGCTGCTTGGGCTCTTTTGCGGCGTCGCAGAGTGCTTTGGAGGCTTCGGCCTTTACCATGCTGTCTTTCGTGCCGTTGAGAAGCAGCACCGGTCGTGGGGCGACATGATCGATATAGAGGCTGGGGCTCAGGGTAAACGCCGCTGCGCGTTTGTCTGCCGGAAGCTCGTCGATATGGTGGATGAACAGGTCGCCGCCGACACAGAGGGCCGCTGCCTGAATACGGGTGTCGATTCCGGTGAGAATCGAGCCCATCATCGAGCCCATGCTGTAGCCGAACAGACCGAGATGCTTGTTGTCGACATCTTTGCGGTCTGCGAGCCAGAGCATCGCCATTCGATAGTCGCGCACCCCTTCGACCGTGATGTCGTGCCACATCGTCGCGAAATCCAGTCTGCCGCCGGGATGGGCACGCTCTCCATGCTGGGGCGCGTCGAGCGCGAGGAAAGACATTCCCTCCGCCACGATCTCCAGACCGATCCAGAGCGCCATGTCCTCTTTCTTACTGGTCCATCCGTGCATCATCAGTATGCATGGATAGACGCCCTCTTTTTTGGGACGCACATAGAGCCCGGTAACCTTATCTCCGCTCGGTCCGGTAAAATCGATATGCAGCACATAAGCGTTCGGACTGGCTTTCTCTTCGGTCTTGACGACGGGTTTCTTATAAGCGTCGTATTCGTAGGGAGCCTGCAGCGTCTTCCAGTCCGGTGTGCCGCTGCCGTGAACCTCCGTTACGCTCGATTTGGGTGCCTGCTGTGCCTGCGCAGACAGAGTATTTCCGCCCATAAGCAGGCAGGCAAGTGGCAGCAGCAGGCGGAACAGATTTTCGCTGGGTTTCGTCGCGGCACGCATCAGAGGAATTCTCCCGATCTGTAATAATAGAAGAGATAGGCTGGCGGAAAGAGAGTATGGCCGGTATTCAGGGGTCGCTTCCACACCCGCAGGAGAGAAAATTCTGCTGTTCGCTGTCGGTACAGCGGAAGACAGCAGCGGCTGGCCACGGCTCTGGAAGTTCCCGTGTCTCTCCGTCAGCGTGTTTTGCGTTCGGCCGGATAGAGGAAACGACGGAACAGTTTGGTCAGCTGGGGCAGCACTCCGTAGAGCATGATCGGCACGAACAGGGAGGAATGGATAAGCACCCGCAACAGTACCGGCAGATGCGCGATGACCGGGTTCAAGGTAACGGCAAACACTACCCCGACCAGGTAGACGCCGAGCCAGGTGACCAGGGCGACGCGATTGCGGTCGGGCAGGGCAGGCGTCGTCTGTTGTCCGGGCAGAGTAAACCATGCCTCCAGACCGGTGACGTGCGCCCGGTGTAAGGGGGCGACCAGCAGATCTTCCATCTGCTCGAGGCAGGCATGTCGTTCGGCGGAGTCTTCCCAGGCCTGCAGAGCGCTCATGCGGTCGAACTTGAAGACGACGCGGTATTCCGGGTGTTTGGCATCGACCGGGCGGAAGACGCTCGCGCCCATGTGGCCGGGCGCATCCTGTACTGCGCGCAGCAGTTCGCGCATGACAGCCTCGAACCGCGATTCGCAGCCGGGGCGCACCTGGCGCGAGATGTAGACTGTGACCGGCGGGTCGCTGTCCGGAGTGAGAGCGAAGGCCGAAGGCACGGGAGGAGTATCGACGAGTGTCATAGCCTTGTGGGCCTCCTTGCTGGGTGTGCGCTGCCGGTTGGGCAGGAGCTGCACACGAAACCGGCAAGCCCTGGCAGACGGGTGGTCGCTTCAGGCTGCAAGTCGTTGGGAACATAAGCCCTTACGAACGGCCCGCCCATTGCAGTTCCCAAGCAGCCCTCCGAAGGTGCAGCGGAAGGAAAATCGGCACGGGCAGCAGAGCACCTCGAAATCGAAATCGAACTGTGCGAACGGGACAAATCATGAACATCTTGAACGATTCCTGGCAGCATGTGACAGGCGGACAGCCTCGCAAAACCGAGTTTATCGATCTGGTCTGTCGGTATTCCGACACGCAACGCCGGTATCACAGCCTCGAACATGTTCGGGACATGCTACATGGCCTGCATCAGACCGACCAATGGACCGACACGGCCCTGCAGCGGGCGGTCTGGTGGCACGATGCGATCTACGACTCCACTCGCTCCGACAACGAAAAGCGCAGCGCCGAACTGGCCGCGCGAACACTGTCCGCCTGGAAAGTCTCACCCGCAGAAATCGCCCGCGTGGCAGCGCTCATACCAGTGCGTCTGTTCGACAGTTTTCCGATGCCTCGGTGTGCCTGCTATCGCATCAGGCAGTCCGGTCAGCCTATCGCCGGCAGTGGTTTCGCCTTCAACAGTAGCAAGCAGGAGTACTATTTCGGTCTGCATCCAGGTGTTGCCCGATGCGTCGGTTAGCCTTATAAGCGGTGAAAAAACGGTTCGCTCCTGCTGCAGTCCCTGAGGAACCGAAGCAGAAGCGAACCGTTTCTGGTTAAGAACGCGCCGACTACTCTTTGTCTGCGGTAGCGGACATGTCGCAGCCTTTGCAGCAGTAGTAGGTCTTGCCGTTGTACTTCACGGCCTTGGACATCTTCTCGGTCGCCTTCATGGGCATCATCATACCGCAGGCCGGGCACTTCATCGGCGCCCCCTCATCGGAAGAAGCGACTACATTCGCTTCCAGCTGGGTGTGCCGCGCACGGATCTCCGCGCCCAGCTGCTGCAGCTGGGTGACGGTCGATTGTGCCGCACGGATATGGTTCATGGCAGACACACACGGATCCTCCGCCGCCATGACGGGAACCGTCAGCATCGATCCGAATACCATTGCGAGGCCAAAGCCGATTTTGCGTGTTTTGTACATGGTGTACTCCTTTTTGGTAGGCGTCGAACGGGCACAACAAAGTGTGCAGGTCGAGACACAGCCCACATGCTTGTGGGACAGCGTAATCCGCCTGCAGGTTCCGAAATTTTGAAGCAGGCACCCTTATATTTCCCATCGCATGGGCGGATCCCTTCATTTTCTTCTTCAGGAGGCCAGTGTCGCCAGCGTAAATTCCAGCAGGGCATCGAAATCCGTGGTCTGAGCCTCCAGCAAAATCGCTTCCGACGCCTGTGCGCCGAGATGCGCGTAAGCGGTCGTGTACGGCGGCTCCCTGCAGGCCGGGTACAAAGCCCGATATATCTTCCATGTCGATGGAACCAACTCCGGCACCGGGGCGCTGGCCGATCCGGGGGTGAACGTCGATTCCAACCCCGGTGACAGCTTCTTTGCGGGAGACACTGGCCCCTTTGCGGCAGACTGGGTCACACAAGATTACGCTGTCAACGGCGTCACCCCACAGCATATCAATGTCCAGTTCTCCGATCAAGTGGTTCTGGGGCCGGTCAATTTCACCGATGGCCAGACCTATGCGGGCACTTCGGATTTTGGGTCCACCCTGACTTTGACCGGAATTCAGGTCGTGGATGGGAGCGGTACACCCGTTTCGGGCTGGACCGTCACCTCCGGCTCCGGCACGAAGTACCCTCTGGCGCTGGCCACCCCCGAACCCGGCGTCACCGTCCTCCTCCTGGCCATAAGCGTGCCCTTCTCTCTGCTGGCGTACCGCCGCCGCCGCGCGCGGACACCCTGAAGACAGAAACACTGCACCGCCCGCTTCCTCTGCGCAGCGGGCGGTGCAAAGCCGATGTCGGGACCGAGGGGAAACTTTCCAATCCTCCTGCGTATACAACAGTATAAGCAAGCTGGAAATAAGCAAGTTGGAAAGGATAGATGCCATGGACCATATCAAGCCGTGGAAGGCGTTGTTCTTCGGAGCGATGGCGCTCTCTCTGTTCGTGCTCAGCCCTCGGGCCGCTCTGGCGCAGTTCACCGTTATCGATCTCACTCCGGCCGGAGATACCGCTCTGGCATCGAGCATCTCCGGCACGCAGCAGACCGGTTACTACCGTGTGTCGGGCGGCACCGTGACACACGCCTGCACCTGGAACGCGACGGCCGCCCTCACCGACATCAACCCTTTCCAGTTCTCGGAGTCCTACGCCGAAGGAGTTTTCGGCGGCCGACAGGTCGGCTATGGCCGCAAGTCTTCGTATCCCGACGAGCATGCCCTCCTGTGGAGCGGCACGTCAGCGAGCGCCATCGACCTGCACCCGGCCAGCCTGACCGGGAGCCGGGCCTATGCGATCTCCGCCGACCAGCAGGTGGGGTATGGGTCCGGCGCCTCAACGAACAACGCCTCCCACGCCCTGCTTTGGAGCGGCACGGCGGCGAGCGTCGTCGATCTGAACCCCTCCGGCTTCACCACTTCGATCGCGTATAGCGTCTCCAGCGGCATCCAGGTCGGCTGGGGCAGCGGACCGGCTACTCTCAACTCCAATCACGCCCTCCTCTGGAGAGGCGTCGCCTCCAGCTTCGCAGACTTGAACCTCACAGGGTGGCGCACCTCGGAAGCCTACGGCATCTCCGGCGGTCAGATCGTCGGGCGCGGCTACCCAACGGGCAATACCAACGGACAGCACGCGATTCTCTGGCTGAACACCGGCGCGGCGTCGATCGATCTGCACCCGGCGAACTTTAGTGAATCGACCGCATACGGCGTCTATGGCGGACGGCAGGCTGGTGCGGGGAAAACCGCCGGCAATTGGCACGCGCTGACGTGGACCGGCTCTGCTGCAAGCGTCGTAGACCTGCACTCTCTGCTGCCGTCCGGCTTCTTTCAGTCGTGGGCGACCGGGATCAATGCGAACGGAGATTTGGTCGGCTATGCCGAAGACTCCAGCGCCCTGACCTATGCCGTGGTCTGGCATCGGAACAGCTCGGCGACGCTGACTTTTCAGAACAGCACGAGCGGCCAGATGGCCGGCTGGATCCTGACCGGCACGACGATGTCGAGCGGCACGACGATTTCGCCTGTGCCGGACGCAGGGTGGAACGTGGTCGCGAGCGGCGATTTCAACAACGACGGCCAGCCCGATCTGCTCTTTCAAAACAGTACGAGCGGCCGCCTGGCGATATGGTATAGAAATGGGAATACGCTGATCGGCAGCGCCGTGCTGACGTCTGTTCCCGGCTCGGAGTATCGGGTGGCCGGGGTCGGAGACTTCAACGGCGACGGCTATGCGGACATCCTGTTTCAGAGCACCAGCACGGGCCGGCTGGTCGTTTGGTATCTGCAGGAGGGGAAGCTTGTTGGGGGCGCAGCTCTGAGCGCACAGCCTGCACCGGGATTCACGGTGCAGGCTATCGGCGATCTCAATGGCGACGGCAGTCCAGATCTTGTATTCCAAAACGCCGGCACGGGGCAGATCGCGATCTGGTATCTCAGCGGAATCACCTTCACGGGAGGCGCGCTGGTGAACCGGTCCGCCGATTCGGGCTGGATCGTCCGGGGGCTGAGCGATCTCAACAACGACGGTCTGCTGGATCTCGTGTTCCAGAATCAGACCACCGGTCAGCTCGCGGCCTGGTATCTGAACGGAACGCTCTATCAGTCAGGCGCGCTCGTCTCCACCGTTCCCTCCGCCGGATACATTCTGGCGGTCACACGCTGATCGTATGGCGACCGGATCAGGCCGTGCAGAAAGGTATTTTGTGACGCGTTCTGCATCTTCGCCTTGGGTGAGGCAGTGTGGTATTCCCCCGGCATCAGGAGGGCATCTTAAGGAAGGCTTGAACGGCCTGAGGATCGAACTGAATGCCCGCGTTGGCGCGGAGATAGTCGCGCACCTCGTGTTCTGGCCAGCCTGCACGGTACGGTCTGGCAGAACAGAGCGCATCGTACACATCGACTACGGCAAACAGCCGTGCTGTCAGGGGGATCTCCTCCCCTTTGAGGCGGCGGGGATAGCCCGAACCGTCCCACCGCTCGTGGTGGCAGTAGGGAATGTCTAACGCCGGTCCCAGGAAAGGAATCGGAGCCAGCATCTCGTAAGCGATGGCAGGATGCTGGCGCATCACCTGCCACTCCTCCTCGGTGAGCGGTCCCGGTTTGTACAGAATCTCGGGCGGCACCGCCAGTTTACCGATGTCGTGCAGCCATGCCCCGCAGCGGGCGAAGGCGATCTCATCCTTGCTCATACCCAGATGGCGTGTCAGCCGGACCATCAGATCGGTGACACGCACACTGTGACGCTCCGTCATCTCATCCCGCAGATCGACAAGATGCGCCCAGCTGTCGATCGTCGCATCGAAGGACCGACGCAGACTGGACTGTATAGCCGATGCGGTGGAAGCAAGGGCCTCCTGATGCAGCTCCATCATCTGCCGTCTCACCGGAGCGGACTGCTCCGCAGGCGCCTCACGAATCGATTCGTGACTGTCGGGAAGCGCCATCGAGTCCAGGGCGTGGGTGATGCAGTTGCGGCCGATGCGCTTAGACTGGTAGAGCGCGGCATCCGCCTGCGCAATCAGTGCGACCGCATCCTCCGCCGATGGGGCGAGAGTCGCCGCTCCGAAGGAGGCCGTTACTGCCCACACGGGCCAGGACGCCGACTCGATGGCTGCGCGGAACCGCTCGGCAGCCGTGCGGGCCTGTTCGCGGTCGGTCTCCGGCAGGATCACCGCGAACTCCTCGCCTCCATAACGGGCGACCATGTCGGTCGAACGGGCGGCGGCCTGCATGACGTCGGCGATCTTGCGCAGGATCGCATCGCCGGCAGGATGACCGAAAGCATCGTTGTAAATCTTGAAACGGTCCACATCCACCATGAGTATCGAGAGCGCTGAACCGTAGCGCGCGGCGCGCCGCACCTCTTCCAGTAACCGCTCCTGAAAGGCGCGATGGTTCTTCAGTCCGGTCAGGCCGTCCGTTGTCGCGAGGGCTTCCAGCTGGGTATTCAGCTCCTCCAGCCGTCGGTTCGCGCGTTCCAGTTCCGCCTTTTGCGATTCAAGCTGCTCGCTCTGCACGCTGGCCCTTTGTATCTGGAGCATAAGGTGCGCGTTCGCCTCTGCCAGCCGTTCGGCCATGGCATGCGCATCGGTGAGAGGGGATGGCCCTTCCGTGCCGGTCCTGCCGGGTTCGAAGCGCTTCCTGGCGATCACCCCGATCCCGATGATCTCGTCGGCGGCATTGCGGATGGGAAAGAGAGTCAGCACGACCCGGATCGCCGTTCCCGCTCGGTTCAGCTGAGTCGAATCGAACGATTCAAGAGGGCTGCCCTGCTTCAATTGGCCGAGAAGAGCCTCTTTCTCTTTCAGGCGGTCTGGAAAGAAGGGGAGGGTGGTGCCGTTCCCGAGCATCTGTTCTGCGCTATAACCGAACAGACGCGCGGCTGCCGGGTTCCACGAGGTGACGACGCCCTCGATCGTGGTCGAAAAGACCGCGTCTTCCGCAGCGCGCAGGATCGCTGCCGGCAGGGATTCCTCCTGCGTCTCTTCAGGATCGAAGTCCAGAACGGGGTCGCGGACCGTGACGGTCGTTTGGGACGCGGGCGATGCAGGTATTGACATCAGGTTCCTCAGAGAGATAAAATAGATCCGAGAGATAGGTAAGCAGACCGGCCGCTAACTTGCGAACAGCCTCTCCACAAGGTATAATGAGAATGTGACTATTCAGGCTGCTGTGGAATGTTCCAGAGCCTGTGACGGAGGAAAAAATGAGTGTGCGCTCTGATGAGCTCAAAACCAAAGTCGTGCAGGCGGCCTGGTACCGGGAGCTCTCGAAATACGAGAAGGCCGATCCGCGCAAAGCGATCGGGCAGGTATTGAACACTTTCGTGCCTTATATCGGCCTCTGGGCCGCAATGATATGGATCGTACGCTCCCATCACTCTCTCTGGTACCTCTGTCCTCTCATTGTTCTCGCCGCAGGACTGGTCGTTCGCATCTTCATCATGCAGCACGACTGCGGCCATGGCTCGTTTCTCAAGTCGCATAGCGCCAACCGGTTTCTTGGCCTGCTCTGCGGCGTGATCACCTTCACTCCCTACGACGACTGGAAACATGAGCATGCGGCCCATCACGCTTCGGCCCAGGATCTCGAACGGCGTGGAATCGGGGACATTCAGACCCTGACTACCGAAGAGTATCGCAATGCTTCCCCTCGCAAGCGGCTCGGCTATCGCCTGTTCCGGCATCCGTTCGCCATCTTCGGTGTCGGACCGTTTATGCAGTTCGTTGTAGCGCACCGCTTCGCGCACAAGCGATCCGGGCCGCGAGAACGTCAGAGTGTGCTGATTACCAATATGGCGCTCCTCTTTCTGGTCACCCTCGCCTGTCTCACCATCGGATGGAAGACTTACCTGATGATTCAGGTGCCGATCATCGGTCTGGCCGCCTCGCTCGGCGTCTGGCTTTTCTATGTTCAGCATCAGTACGACGATGTCTATTGGGAGCATCACGAGCAGTGGGATCCGATCCGGGCCGCGCTCGAAGGCAGTTCCTACTACAAGCTGCCGAAAATACTCCAGTGGTTTTCGGGCAATATCGGCCTGCACCATATCCATCACCTGCGCCCGCGCATTCCCAACTATAATCTGCAGAAATGCTACGACGAAGTTCCGGAACTGCAGCAGCCGCGCACACTGACGCTTTTCGAGAGCCTCAAGTGCATCAACCTGCATCTCTGGGATGAATCGACCCGGCAGATGGTGAGTTTCCGCAAGCTTCGGATGCAGCACAGCGCTGGCAGCAGCAAGTAACGCACGGGCAGCCCGTCCTCAGTGCCGCTTCAGAACGCCCTCGGCAGTCATGCCGGGGGCGTTCGCTGTCGAGCGCCTTACGAAAAGAAGATTTTTTGGGAACGCCTTGCCGGCACGGGATGATATGGCCCAGCCGTTATCGAGAAGTGCACCAGAATCGTGCCCAGGCCAGCAAGCCTCAGGTCACGTCCGACAGTCGGTATTCACACAAGCCGGCGCTGAAGCGCCTCCCCCAGCAGGGTTTCCAGCCAGGGAGTGACATTCCAGATCGCCTTCATATTATTATACTCTGAAACAAATTCCGGCGGAGCAGGTACATCGGTACGCACGGAGCGAATCATGACATTTTTTGCCGTGTGTTCAGGCGAAATAAACTGCAGCACCTCGGTTTGATAGCCCATGATCCGCAAAATCAAGGCCCTGAAACTGTCGGTCAAAATGTCGCCCAGGCGCTCTGCGAGGATGCCGTGCCGATAGACGGCGCGGAACATCTCCGGAGCGCCCTGCAGCTGGATCTGCTCCTGAAGATGATGATGACAACAGGGAACGCTGACGATCAGCTTGCTTGCCCAGTGGATGCCCTGTGCGAGGGCTTCGTCCGTGGCGGTGTCGCACGCGTGCAGCGCCAGGGTGATGTCGGGCGGGCCGGAGGGGACATAATCGGCGATAGTTCGATTTTCGAAAGTGAGATGCTCCCATCCGAGCGAGCGGGCCGTCTGCAGATGCTTCGTGAGCAGGTCGGCGCGTACATCGACCCCGATCATGCGGGCAGGCCGCCCCAGAATATGATTGAGATAGTGGTAGACGCCGAAGGTAAGATAGGCGTTGCCGCAGCCATAGTCCACCACATCCAGGATCGGCTTGTCGAACTTTTCGAGCTCTCCCGTCTGCTGGATCATCTTGAGGAACTCGTTGATCTGCCGAAACTTCTTCTGCTTATCTGCTTTGATCCGCCCGTCCGCCGTCATGAATCCGATTGCCTGGAGATAGGGGTCCGGCCTGCCTTCCGGCAGCAGCAGATCCTTCTGACGATCGTGGGTTAGTGCGATGGCCTCGGCGGGCCGCGCAATCCGGGCACGATGAATCCGAGGCGTACCCGTCTTAGAAATGCCGATCTGTATCTCCTCCTGCGTCGTGGCGACAAATAAGTTCTTGAACGCCAGGGTCAGCAGACTGTCCAGAGGCGCAGCAGCATCCGCTCCCGCATAGTTCTTGGTAATGCACTTTTTGGCATCATAGTACGCGAACTGAATATGCCTGACGTTCCTGACTTCGACCGTGCGAAGCGTGACCCGCATCCAGTCGAGGGGCTGTCCGGGCTGCTGTCCGCTGAAGGCAGCCCGGACAAAACTCTCCGGATCGAGAACCGCAGTGCGCACGAGGTCGCGATAGTCATCTGGCATAAAAACTCCTTGTTCCACAAGATACGACAGATTCAGCGCAGGCGTTCCGGACCGGCAGACAGGCGCAGACCGCTCCGGCAGAAGGAACCGGAGGGGTCGTCAGGACGCTCCTGGTATGCGCGGCGAACTATCGGGGCGAAGATGTCCGCATCGTCTCGGGGGAGCGCCCCTCGGCGCGCTGTAAGGAAGTGGTCAGGCTTTTGGGCGGGTCTGCGACGATGTGCGACCAGTCCACGTCCTTATACTGCGCTCCGAACTGCGCCTGGAGTTCGCTGACGCTCGCTGCGCTGCCCTTCTGCACATACATATTTTCGAGCGCATTCATCCTGCGCAGAGTGTACAGCGGCCGGTGATCCGTTTCGCTCGACCCTTCGATGCGCACGACGACCAGGGGCGAATGCAGCTCGGTTTCCGCCCTGGCAGCCGTTTTGTTCAGGGCAGGCCGTATCGGGCCTTTGGAGGCCGTGATCGCCTTACGAACGAAGTAGAGAAGAGCGAAACCGGCGAGCGGGAAGACAAACATCAGCAGAATACCAAGGACCGTGCTGTCGAGAATGAACTGGCCGATGTACATACCGCAAAAGATAAGGGCTCCGAAAGGCACGATGGCGAAGATGAGCGCCCAGCTGTCCAGCAGTTCGTTGAAGTCCCGCAGCAGCAGATCCTTAAACACCAGATTGACGTTCCATTTCATAGTGGCAGTTTCTCCTTCGATCGCCGGAAGAGCTCCTCCCGGCCGAGTTCGATGCAGACCTGTCTCCACGCGCACTGCTCCGACGGTTTTGTGACTTGCACCGTTCAAGAGGCCGCCAGGCGGATATGCTCGCCCTGACTTTCTGTTCGCAGGAGGAAAGCGGGTATTAGGCACATTTTGTCCTATTCCGTCTGGTTTTGCATCTGCGATACGGCATACTTTGAAGTTTCGCCTGGTCAAAAGGTTTTTTTGAGGACATCGAAGCCTGGATGCTTAGGGTGTGCCCAGCACGGCGATGCCCTGGCTCGGTAAGGTGAGGGTAAAGCTGTCGCCCTGCCTGGTCAGCGCCGCGCCGTTACGGAGCCAGTCGGTCAGGGGAGTCGAGCCGATCTGGGCTGTGGAGAGAGAGAGAGTCTGCGGAAGCGTGCTGCGATTGAAGAGGACAACGACGCGCTCTTTGCTGTAGGTGCGCAGGAAGCCGAAGGCAGCCTTGTCGTTGTCGGAGACGATCGTGCGATAGTCGCCGCGCCTCAGGACAGCATGCGTTCGGCGCAGGGCCAGCAGGGTTTTGTAGTAGGCGAGGATCTTCCTGTCCTGGTCGGCAGGGTTCCAGTGCATGGCGCGCCGATTGTCCGGATCTTTGCCCCCCTGCATTCCGATCTCGTCGCCGTAGTAGATGCAGGGGACGCCGGGATAGGTCATCTGGAAAAGTACGGCCTGGCGCTCGCGGTTCCAGTCATCCTGGCAGAGAGTGCGAATCCGCTCCGTATCGTGGCTGTCGAGGATATTGAACATCGTGCCGGCGGCGGCAGGCGGATAGTCGGCGCGGATACGCGCCAGACTGCCGTCGAACTGCGACGGCGAGAAATTGGCATTGACAAAAAAGTCGAGGACCGCGGCCCGGAACCGATAGTTCATCACCGAATCGAACTGATCTCCCTGCAGCCAGTCGTGGGCATTGCCCCAGATCTCCCCGACCAAAAACGCGTTGGGATCCTCTTTCTTAACCGTCTGCCGGAACGCCTGCCAGAAACGGTGGTTCACCTCGTCGGCCGCGTCCAGCCGCCATCCATCGATATGCGCATCGCGTATCCAGCGGGCGCTCACATCCAGCAGGTAGGCACGGGTCGCGGGATTCTCGACGTTCAGCTTCGGCATCCACGGCGTGCCGAACCATCCGGTATAGTGCGTCTGTCCCGCCTGCACATTCACCGGAAACGACTGCACGAAATACCAGTTCTTATAAATGGACAGCGCGCCGTCCTTCTCAAGGCTCTTGAAACCGGCGAAATCGACGCCCGTGTGGTTGAAAACGCCGTCCAGCA
>JAYTGR010000440.1:0-1732 GCA_043733205.1 Chthonomonadaceae bacterium | reverse complement strand
AAGCTTCCCGCAGTGAGATGGGGCTCTCTCTTGCACTGGCCTCGGAGGGCAGGCATGCAGAAGCCCTGAAGGCTCTGGAGCGTGCGGAAAAAGGTTTTCGGAAGGAAGGCAATCAGATCGGTGTGGCCCGTGCCCGTCTGCAGCGGGCGGAATGGTGGCGCCGGGAAAATATGATGCTGCATGCCCGCCCGAATGCAGAGGAGGCAAGCCGCCAGCAGCGGGAGACGATGGCGGCCTTACGTACTTTTCGCAAACAGGGCGTTAAGATGGGAGTTCTGCAGGCCCGCCTGCATCTGGCGGAAATACGGGTCGATCGCGGCGAAAGTCCGGTTCGTATACTGCACTCTTTGTCTCAAGAGGCCGAAAAAGGATCGCTCATTGCCCTGCAGTGGCGTGTCGAGACGGCTCTGGCACGCGCCTATATGAATTCAAATCGGTGGCAGCTCGGTCTGAAATACTATCGCCGGGCCGTGGAAGCCGTGGAGCGTGTGCGTCTGCTGCTTTACGGTGACGATTTTCGAGTGGCGTTTCTGCAGGACAAGGTGCGCCTCTACGAAGAGCTTCTTGCCCTCCTGTTGGATCGCGGCACACCGGCGGCTATACAGGAGAGTTTCCAGCTGGTGGAGCGCTCCAAATCCCGGACGCTGATGGAGCGGCTGGCGTCGGTCAGCCTCAGCAATACGGACTCGGACGGGGACCGTCGGGCTCGTCTGGCACGTCTTGAAGAACTGCGGAGCCAGCTGAACTGGGACTATACGCGTCTGGAGCAGGTCGCTGGAGATACCGAACGTCTCTCCCATGCGGAAACGGTCTCTTCGGAGCGCATCCAGGAACTCGAAACCGCCTACCTCCAGACGCATCGCGAACTTCAGATCATGGGAGACGGCACCGAACTGTCGAGAGATATGGATGAAGTCCGTATTCAAGACATTCAGAACCTCCTGACGGACGACGAGCAGATCGTCGAGTTCGTGACGATCCGCGACGAGGTTCTGGCGTTCGTCGTCAGCCGCCACCGCTTCCGTACATTCCGATGTCTGGCATCGCGCACGGAAGTAGAAGAGCTGGCGCAGCGTCTGCGCTATCAATGGAATAAGTTCGGCCCAGTCATTATGGAAGAGGGCTATAAGGATCAGATTGCGGCCGCGACGGACAGTCTGCTCGTCTCGCTCTACGAGCTTCTGCTGGAACCTCTGGAAGAGGAGCTCATCTCTCCAAGACTGACCATTATTCCCCACGGAACACTGCATAGTATTCCCTTCCATGCCCTGCGCTCGGAAGCCGGCTATGTGCTGGATCGCTGGGAGGTCGCTTATGCGCCGAGCGCCGCTGTCTGGCGGTTCTGTCGGCTGCGCCCGGAACCTCAGGGCGAACGATCGCTGGTATTCGGATACAGCGATCCGGATATCGCGCATGTTCAGGAAGAGGTCGCAGCTCTTGTCGGGATCTTACCGTCGGTCGACGTCTACGAAGACGACCGTGCAACTCTCGACAATGTGCCTGCAGAAGGCTCCTATCGGTACCTTCACTTCGCCACACACGCGATTTTCCGCAAGGACAATCCGCTCTTTTCAGGCCTCAAACTGTCCGATGGCTGGCTGATCGCACACGATCTCTACCACCGTCGGCTGGAATGTTCCCTGGCAACACTGTCGGCCTGCCGTACCGGAATGAGCGCCGTCGTTCCGGGCGACGAACTGCTCGGGCTCGCGCGCGGTTTCCTGAGTTCCGG
>JAYTGR010000439.1:0-1734 GCA_043733205.1 Chthonomonadaceae bacterium | reverse complement strand
TCCCACGAGAAGCGCGCGGCACGCAGGGGACCGCGCAGGGCCAGATCCCGGCGCAGAGCCACATCGTCCACAATGCGAAACAGAGCTTCGGCCCAGGCCTCCGTGTCGGTGGCAGGGACGACGAACGCCGCCTCTCCGACGACTTCTGGCAGGGCAGGCCGATCCGACACGAGAACCGGTGTCCCGCAGGCCATCGCTTCCAGCGGTGGGAACCCGAACCCCTCATAGAGAGCTGGATGCGCAAGCGCGGCACAGGCGCGATAGAGCAGGGGCAGATCGACGTCGTCCACATAGCCGGGAAAGCGCAGGGCCCGCACCGCGATGTCCCCGCCTCCCGCTTCCGCCTCGTCCCGCAGCACGTTCTCCTCGGTTCCCCACCCTGCTTTGCCGACGAATGCCAGCGTGTGCGGGATACCAAACCGCTTTTTCGCCTGCCCAAATGCCTGCGCCAGCATCCGCAGATTCTTGCGGGGCTGCATGACGCCCACCGCCAGCAGGAACGGTTCCGTCAGACCGTACTTCTCCGCGACGAACCGGCGCGCCTGTTCCGGATCCGCCTCTGTGCTGAAACCTTCCGGCAGTCCGAGCGGTATCGCGACGACCTTGCGTTCCGGCAGCTTGTAGAGACGCAGGATGTCGGCGCGCGAACTCTCCGAATCCGTAATGACGGCATCGGCCTGCCGCATCGAGGGCGGCACCGTCAGGTTCATCAGCACGCGATGCTTGAGCGGAAACCATTGCGGGTAGAGCCGAAACGAGATGTCATGAACGGTAGTGACGACCGGACAGGGGCAGAGCCTGCGCGGTGGTATAGTATACTGCACATGGATTATATCCGCCCGGTCCTGTCTTGCGGCTTGGGGCAGTGCGGTCAGAGTCCAGAGCCGCTCGCTGCGCGCCTCCACGATCCGGCGCTCCACATTTGGCAGGTCCGGCAGTTCCCCTTCCGGAATGGGCAGCCGGCTGTAGACCAGAAACGTATCTTCCGGCGCAAGGCAAGGCATCGTGCGCAGCAGACTGCGCCAGTAGGTGCGGTCGCCCGTAAAACGTCCTGTCAGCGTCCGCCCATCAATCGCTACCCGCACAAAGCAGCCTCCTTACTTTCCGATCAAGGGCATTCTGCCTGCGTCCGCAAGAACAAGCGCAGGGCGCAGTTTTGTATCTGACAAATCGGAAAACGGAAAGGTAACAAGAATTACTTGACCGGCTGCAAGTGCTGCCACGCTTTATCCTCCTCGGGTCGGTTCCAGTCTGCTGCAAACGCATCCTCCGATAACAGGGCGAGTTCATTCGCATGCAGAGGAGGTTCTTCAAGTATCATAACGAGCGCTCTTCGCGCCTGTGGCAGCGTCAGATTTTCCAGCAGACGTACCTTCTCCGCCTCGTCGACAACGGCTTCTAATGTGTGAATCATCCTAGTTTCTTCCTTTCTTTTTCCTATAACAGGTAATTTTCGGGCAGCATCGGTTGCCCATGTCGAATTCGGAAAACCGTTACATTTTGTAAGAGACTGGCTACCCATCGCCGCCGAAGTTAGGCTGCGGTTCGGTGTCTCGGAGGCGCTGATTGGCGGTGTCGAACTCGGAGAAACCTGCGCCTTTTTCAATGGCATCGCGCCATTTGGCGCGCGCACCCTCCGTGTCGCCGCGCTTCATGAGGGCGTCTCCATCCTGGATCAGACGCTGAGCGGCCTGACGCCGCTGGTTGGGGAACTGATTCGGATCCTGAGCCGGG
>JAYTGR010000438.1:0-1735 GCA_043733205.1 Chthonomonadaceae bacterium | reverse complement strand
CGGCTCTGATTCAGCCGTACTGGCGCCTGTCCGAAATACTGACCAGGCAGGGCAAACGTGAAGAGGCGAAATCCTTACTTCAAAAGCTGTTAAATCAGTCGCACATGCCCGAAGACGCTGTCCTTATAGGGCAGCTGCGGCCTGCCATTGCCGCGCTGAACTAGGGCCGCCGCCCCCTAATGAGATCTGCCGGAAACCAGCTGTTTTCTGCCCTCTCGCCCGGTCCGGCCGTAACGGTCGATATGGTTGGCTTTGTTCAGCGGATCCGCCATTTGAAGAAACGTCGCTGTGAGAGTGACGTAAAGCGCCAGACATATCGGCACCAGCCAGATCATCCTGGGATGCCGCGCCCAAGTGCGGGCCGGATCTCTCTCCCAGCCACAACTGCCGCAGCGCCGTGCCTCCTCCCCAACCGATGTCCTGCAGTTCGGGCATAGGCGCTGAAGACCGTCCGCAGCAGCCGCCTTGCGCGGCCGAATCCGCACTGTCTTGATGCGCTCGACAGCGCCCGGAGCGGGCTTCCACCCACATACCATGCAGAGAGCGTCTCCCGGTTTTATCGCCAGATCGCAGTGTTCACAGAGCCGCATCTTTTTCTGCCGCGCCTGCATGGCTCTGCGCACTCCTTCGGTCTGCAAAGCGCGAAGCCCTTTTCGCAGCGATCGCCTGCGCGCGGGCTTCCAGCCGCAGATCATGCACATCGCATCGGCGGGAGGAACATAAACCTCGCAGCTAGGACAGAAATCTTCCGCCTTCACCCGGCAGAATGCCAGGCGAACGGTAAGACGGAGCCGCTGACCTGTGCTCTGCACGATATGGTGCAGAGCCGTGCGCATGTTGGTGCTGGCAGGACGCCGCCAGCCGCAGCAGTAACATTTTGCCGACCAATCGGGCAGACAGATGTCACAGGCCGGACAGAGCGTCGCCCGCTCGACAGCGTTCCGGGCCCATCGGCGGCGCAGGCGCCTGCCGACGTGCGAAAATACGGAGGACAAGGGAGGGCCGGCCTGGAAGGAGTTCTGACACACGGAGCAAAAATTGGTCGTAGTCCGCACATTGCAGGCACAGTGGGTGCAGAAAACTACTCTTTCGTAGGTCAGAGCCGCGCGGAGGCTGAGAGCGAGACGGCGGCGTTTTTCGGCCGATCGATCCCTCTCTCCATCGATGCTCATCCAATCGCACTGGCCGCACCGCCGCGCGTCGTCTGGAAGCAGGCAGCAGCAGTTAGGGCAGCGTCCGGTGGCGATATCTTTGCGGGAGTACCGATGCGCGCGGAGATGAGTAAGCGCGCTCTTAAGGCGGTTACGACGTTTATACAGCGATGTGGCGGCAGCAGGACGCATCTTACATCGCGCGCACCTGCTGGCGCTTGCCTGCATCAGGGCGGTACAGTTAGGACAAAGACGGAATTCCAGGATTTGACTGCGCAAAATTGTTTTCCCTCACGATACGGCTGTTTGGGTACAGGTCTTTCGCACCTGACACTTCCATTATAGGGCACCGGTCACCGCTAGGACATCAGCGGATCGGCACATTTTGTAGCATTTTGTAATATTTTCTCTGCAATACTCTTTGAACCTCCCCCAGGTCTCAGCCTGCTCCGTCTGCATATATGCCCCTCGCTCCGGTCAGCGCCTGTATTGTCGCTTTTGTTGACAGAATATTACAAAATATGCCATTCCGCCGATGTCTGCTTCCCCTTTGTACCGGCATACTAATTAGACACACGGCGTCA
>JAYTGR010000437.1:0-1737 GCA_043733205.1 Chthonomonadaceae bacterium | reverse complement strand
CGTGGGGGATCACTGCACCTGGAGCGTAAAGGGGGCGTGATAGACGCCGACGTTCGTCACGAAGCCCTGGAGGTCGAGGCGATAGGCGGCCGGAGGGGAGAATACCCTGACCTTGGCCTGAATGGTCACATGCTGTGTGAATACAGCCGAGGACTGGAGCGGCACGCTGGTCGGAGTGATTGTCAGAACGATGTTGGACTGCGGAGAGGTCACGTTGAAAGACACACTGCCTTCGGGAATGGGGAGACCGGTGAGCGTCAGGTCCGCCTCGACCGACCCGGTCGCTTCGCTGGCGCCCCCTGCCACCGGGCCGACAGTGAGCGTTACAGGCGCCGCAAACGTCATGGAGAGGATATACAGATTGACCGTGTAAGTCATCTTCGTGCCGTCTGCCGCCGTCAGCGTGAGAGGAAAGGGATAAGACCCGCCCCCTGTGCCTGCGTCGATGTGAACATGGATCGGCACATTCTCCTGTATCGTCCCTGCAGAGCCGGCAGGAGTGAAGACGGACTTGCCAAGAGAGGCCGTTATTCCCGGATAGGGGTTCGCCGCCGTAACAATGACCGCCCCCGCGACACTGACCCCGACCAGCGGCAGGGAGCCGGTCAGATCGCTGACGGCGAAGGGAGCGGCAGCCGGAAAAGGCGAGAAGTACGAGGCCTTTTGCGATGCCACTGCCAGGCCTGCAATGGGCAGGCCCAGCGCGCCCGTTCCGCCTTTGTTGTTGAACGCGCCGCTGTTCAGATAGCGGGTCAAGCCGCCTCCGTCCGCGCTGATATAGGCGACGAAGCCGATGGGCGCGGGAGAGGCGCCGATGGGAACGGTCACATTGAGAACGACTTTCGTGATGCCTTTCGGCAGCGAAGGAAACGTCGGAGTGACGAAGACCGTCGTCAGTCCGACCGGCGTGGCTTTCAGAGCGACCGGCTGCGGAAACCCATTGAAAGAGACCAGATCCAGCGTAACCGGCGTGGTCTGCCCCGGTTTGAGGAGGGTGTTCGCGCTGGCCGGATCCAGGACGATCCCGAAGTCCGCCGTGCTGTCCAGTCCGGGACCGGCGCTGGAACTGCTGCTCCCGCAGCCGACAACACCCAGGCAGAGTGCGCAGCAGAGGCCGCAGACGGCCCGCACAAGACGGAAGCGCAGTTTCCTTACAATAATAACATCTCTCTGCATCGTCTATCGTCCTCCCAGCATCTTCATCGGGCCGGCGGCCGCGGCGCGCGTTCCCGGCACCGCGCTGCCTCCTGCATTCGAAGTGATCTGCTGCAGGCCGCTCCCATTGGGCCGCATATCGAACAGCTGCTCAATTCCCGCCACGGGGGAGACATAGAGAACGTGAAAGCCGTCCGCCCGACTGGCGATGCCGACATTCAAGGGCGAGACAACCCCCGGTGCCAGGGGCTCGGCGAGGGTGGTCACGGCCCCCTTCGCAATTCCCGTGCCATCGGCTTTGAGCGTATAGGGCGTGAATGTGACGCTCGATAGATCCGCCGCCTGCGCATAACTGATAAAGGCAAGCTGCGTCCCGTCCTGGCTCGTATGAACCGACTGGATCTGCGCATCGACGTTCGCCACGACGACCGGCACAGCGCCCGGAGACAGTTTGGTGAGCGCTCCCTTGGCCAGAGTCGCACCGGGGTCTATCGGTATGCCGGGGCCGGAGGAGACCACCACATAGTAGAGTGTCTTATCGTCGGGAGCAAACGCGATCTCGCTGACGAAGCTTCCAGCCGG
>JAYTGR010000436.1:0-5152 GCA_043733205.1 Chthonomonadaceae bacterium | reverse complement strand
GCGCTGACCGGCCCCGCCGGCACGGAAAACCATGCCCTCTTCCTGCTTACATGGTCGCTGGTGATCGTTGCTGCGATCGGGGCGGACTATCTCCTGATGAAACGCCGTGCGGCCAGAGTCGGCAAACGGATCGTCTCTCAGCTCGGGAAGCAGATGGTGATCGGATCGGCCCCCGGCCTGGGTGCGGGCGCACTCCTGACTCTGTTTTTCCTGCAGCACGGCCTGATGGCATATATCTATCCCGTCTGGATGCTATGCTACGGGAGCGCCGTTGTGGCGGTCGGGCTGTTTTCGCAGCGGGAGGTTTCGTATCTCGGCGCGGCCTTTCTGCTGGCCGGGGCAGCGACGCTGTTTCTGCCGGCTGCGTTCGGCCTGCCCGTGATGGGCCTGGTGTTCGGGGGCTTCCATATCGTGTACGGGCTGGCGATGTCGAGAAAGGATGGCTGGTAATGTCCGAGCGCGGAGGGTCGACGACGCTGCCCGACAATCTGACGCCGCATCCGAATGCCTCCAATGCCGCCGCCGCCCTCGAAGCCCTGCATGAGATGGACGATGCGATCCATCAAAAGGCCCGCCTCGGCATCATGTCCACCCTGCTGGCGCTGGGGGAGGCCGAGTTCAAACTGCTGAAAGAGACGCTGGCCCTGTCGGACGGCAATCTGAGCACCCATCTCGCCCTGCTCGAGGAGCGCGGCTATATCGAGTCGCGCAAGGAGTTTGTACGCAAAAAACCCCGCACGACCTATACGCCGACCGAGGCAGGCCGCGCGGCATTCCACCGTTACCTGCTGGCACTGGAACGGATCATACGTGCCTCCGATCCGAAGGTGCTCCCGCCTGCAGAGTGAGGCCTTCGATGCGACGCCCCAGAAACCCTCTCCTTCCTCAGAAGCCATTCAGCCCTGATCCTTCGTATCGGCGGCGGAGGTTTTCCCTGCCTGCCGATGCACTGCAGTGCGCCCACCCACGCCGGCTTGCAGCGCGTGAGTCTTATGGGCGTCCTCCCTCGGAACCCTGCCTATTCGAACCGCTGCCGACCGTAGAACAGCGCCTGGCTGCCCTGTTCGCAGACTGAATGTCTCCCCTCTTTACCACCACCGCCTGCCGAAACGGAATAGAATGGGCCGCGCAGAACCGCTTGACGCCGCCCAGGGAGTGTGCGATACTACGCTATGAATAAAGTACAGCCGATGCACGAGATCGAGAGTCAGGAGCGCGCCATTCTTGTTTCCGTCGAACCGGAAAAGGAGATGCAGCCCTATGCGCGCGAGGAGCTGATCGCACTGACGGAGACGGCAGGCGCTGAAGTCGTCGGGGAGTTTCACCAGAAGCGGGACCGGCCGCATGCCGCCTTCTTCATCGGTCCCGGCAAAACGGAAGAGCTCTACGCCGGGGTGCAGGATGCGAAAGCCGATCTGGTCGTGGTAGACAGTGAACTTTCGCCTGCCCAGGCCCGCAACCTGGAAGAGGCCGTCAAATGCCGGGTCATCGACCGCACCCAGCTCATTCTCGATATTTTTGCCCAGCGTGCCCAGACCCGGGAAGGCAAGCTGCAGGTCTCTCTCGCCCAGCTGACTTATCTGCTTCCACGCCTCGGCAACCTCTACACCAAGTTCGAAAGACAGCAGGGAGGTATCGGTGTCCGAGGCGGCGCGGGCGAAACCAAGCTGGAAACCGACCGTCGTAAAGTTCGGGATCAGATCCGGGATCTGGAAGGCCAGTTGGCGGAGGTGCGCAGCGTCCGGCAGCAGCAGCGCGTGCAGCGCCGCCGCCTGCCTTTCCCGATCGCCGCGCTGGTCGGCTATACGAGCGCCGGCAAATCGACTCTGCTCAACACGCTTGCAGGCAGCGACGTCTATGTGGATCCAAAACTCTTCGCCACCCTCGACCCCACCACGCGGCGGGTGGTTCTGCCGGACGGCTGGGCGATTCTGCTGACCGATACGGTAGGATTTATCCGCAATCTGCCCACAAATCTCGTGGCGGCCTTTCGGGCGACGCTGGAAGAGACCATCGAGGCCGATTTCCTGATCCATGTCGTGGATGCAAGCCATCCCTATCGGGAAGCGCAGCGTGAAGCCGTCATGGAGGTTCTGTACGATCTGGGAGCGGCGGACAAGCCGACGATTACAGTCTTCAACAAGGCGGACCTGATCAAAGATCAGTACGAACTCCGCAGTCTGGTGGCAGAGACGCCGAACTCGGTATATCTTTCGGCCCGCACTGCCGAGGGCATCCCCCAGCTGATCGAACGCGTTGTCAGCACGATGGAAGGTCTGCTGGTCAGCGTGACACTTAACATCCCTTACGACCGCAGCGATCTTGTCGCGCAGTGTTATGAGTATGGACGGGTGAACAAGGCGGACTATCGCGAAGGGGGCATCTTCGTGGAGGCGAGGATCACACACGATCTCGCGGGAAGAGTCGCGCGGTATCAAGTCACGGATTGATTTCGATCAGTGAAACGAATCGATGGGGAGAACCAGCGTCACAGCCGCGCCTCCCTGAACACGATTTCCGTACTGAATCGTGCCGCTGAGATCCCATCGACTCAGCCGCTCCACCAGTTCCAGACCGGTGCGCGCGACACACCTCGGGTCGAAATCGGGCGAAAAGCCGGGGCCATCGTCCGTGACCTCCAGGATCGCCTCACTGCCGGCGATGCGCAGAGTTACGCTGACGTCGCCCAATCCGTATTTCAGTGCGTTACTGACAAGTTCGTTGGTCACCAGCGGCAGAGCATTGGCCTGACGCGCAGAGAGGCGAACATCTGCTATGTCGAAATGCAGACGTCTGGAGCCAGCCAGCACCTCCAGAACCGGCAGGAGGCGTTCCAGCAGCTCCTTTGCCTCCAGATAGTCTCCAAGGCCATCCTGCCGGGCCTGTTCCGTCAGGAGTTCATGGACGACGGCAAGACTGTTGATGTGCAGGCCCAGCTGCCGCAGTTCGGATGCCGGGACCATCGGAGCAGCATCGATGAGTCGGAGATCGATCATCGCAGCGATCATCTGAAAGCTGTTCTTGACGCGGTGATGCGTCTCCTTCATGGCCTCGCGCAGACGCGTGTTGAGAGTCGCGATATGCTCCTGATTTTGAAGCAGAGCCTCTTCACTGAGCTTTCGATCCGTAATATCGATTCCAGAGCCTATGAACCCCTGCAGATTCTCATCCTTTTCTCGGATAGGCGCCCCCTTTTCCAGTATCCACCGATACTCCCCATCCGCTCTCCGAAGCCGATATTCGATCTGAAACTCACATCTTTCGGCGAAAGCCTTTTTGTAGGCAGAGCGATAGCGGCTTAAATCCTCTGCATGCAGACCATTTTCCCATCCCATGCATGCTTCGTCCGTCAAGGCACAGCCGGTGAAGTCGAGCCAGCAACGGTTAAAGAAGGTGCGAGCCCCCCCCTCGTCTGCCAGCCAGAGCATGACCGGAGCATGATCGGCCACCATACGGAATCCACGATCGCTTTCTATACCTATATTGATTAGCTGCAGTCTTTCGTTCATTGTATCTTCTCGCGACCAGACAAGAATAGAGCCGCCAGCAGGACGGCTCTAAAGAGAAACGATTAGAATCACGATTTTGTTCTCTGCGTTTTGCAGAGTACAGGCCGCAGTAAGGCCGTCTGCTCGGTCTAGGGCAGTGTCGAACCGACCAGGCGCAGATAGGCCTCCCGGTATTTGCCGGCAGTCTGCTCAACGACCTCCAGGGGAAGCTGCGGGCCGGGCGGCTCCTTTTTCCATCCGGACTGTTCCAGCCAGTCCCGCACGAACTGCTTGTCGTAAGAGGGCTGACTGCGGCCTGGCACGTAAGCTGCCTGGTCCCAAAAACGTGATGAGTCCGGCGTCAGGGCTTCGTCGATCAGGGTGATGACGCCGCCGTGCAGTCCGAACTCGAATTTGGTGTCGGCGATAAGGATGCCGCGGTGCAGGGCACGCTCGGATGCCGCTGCGTAGAGAGCGAGACTGATACGCTCCAGTTCCTGCACTGTCTCCTCACCCAGAATGCGAGCGGCCTGGGCATGACTTATGTTCTCGTCATGCCCGGACTCGGCTTTGGTAGCAGGCGTAAAAAGGGGAGCAGGCAGACGGTCCGATTCGCGCAGTCCAGCGGGCAGTTCGATGTCGTGCAGGACGATCGAGCGAGTTTCGCCGCCTGCCTGCTGGTACTCTTTCCACAAAGATCCTGCCAGATAGCCGCGCACGACACACTCGACCGGAAAGGCCTGCGCCTTGACCCCAAGCATCGCCCGGCCGGTCAGCATTGCCCGCGTTTCGTCCGTGACAGAGACGCCAGCCTCTCTCAGACGGGAAGCGATGAACTCCGCATCGCAGGTGATATAGTGCGTTGGAACGAGAGGGCGCAGATGCCGAAACCAGTGCCGCGACAGCTGCGTGAGCACACGCCCCTTGTCGGGGATTCCATTGGCCATCACGACGTCGAAAGCCGAGATGCGGTCCGTAGCGATCAGCAGCAGGCTGTCCCCTAGATCGTATACATCGCGGACCTTACCGGTCGCAAAACTTTTCAGGCCAGGGATCGAAGTCGTCAATACGGGAGGAATCAAAGCGGTTCTCCAGGGAAAGTTTCGAGCGCCCAGTTCCCGCAGTTCAGCGCGACATCTGGGTCATATAAGAGGAGTGGGCATGACAGACAGCGATGGCCAGCGCATCGGCGGCATCGTCCGGTTTCGGCGGCTTGTCCAGTTTCAGCAGCTGTGCGACCATGTACTGCACCTGTTTTTTTTCCGCATTTCCATAACCGACGACCGCCATTTTAACCTCGACAGGCCGATACTCCTGCCAGGGCAGGCCGCGCTGTGCGGCCGTGAGCAGGACGATCCCTACCGTACGTCCGACCTCCATGGCCGTCGTGACGTTGTTACTGAAGAAGAGTTTTTCCGTGGCGATAACATCAGGCTCATGGACATCCAGCAGACGGTTCAACTGCGTATAGATCGTCAGCAGACGGTCTGGCATCAGTGCGGTCTTCTCCGTCAGGATCACTCCGCAGGTCAGGTACTTCACGTTATTGCCCTGCTTCTCCACAAGGCCATACCCCGTCGTCGCCGTACCCGGATCGATGCCCAAAATTACCATTTCCCCGTCCTTTCGCCACACCGTCACTCTCCTTATTCGTGCCCGGCCTG
>JAYTGR010000435.1:0-1740 GCA_043733205.1 Chthonomonadaceae bacterium | reverse complement strand
CAGTGGGAGGCGCTGCTGCCCCGCTTGCAGGCCGATCTGCCGATCGTTGCGCTTGGCTCCTTCGATCCTGCCACTCGCACCGGGCCTGCCATCTGGCTGCGCTGCATCGTAGACCGCACACTACCGATGGCCGATTGGACACCGACCGCAACGCCGATTCTCTACCTTCCCGGCGTCAGCAAACAGGAGCTTCGCGCCATCGAGGACACGCCGAAACTGCTTCAGCCTCTCGCCGAACTTCAGTATCGCGGGGTGCTCTGGACGCAGAAGAACGGCAAAGACTGGACGATCGCCGCTTTCCTGCAAAGCGCCGACAAAGGACTGAACATCGAAATCGGCGCCGACACCGCGACGCGGGAGGCGATGCAGCGCGCCCTGCTGAAACTCGCCGACGAACCTGTTGAGGAACTGCGCAAAGACGCCCCGCTGACCGCAGCCCGCTTCAATGCCCTGCTCAACCCGGATCAGGTGCGGAGCCTGCTGCTCTGGATGGATCAGCCCGCTTCGCTCCGCGCAAAGCTCGGAGAGGCCGAATGGAGCGCCTTCCGCGCCGACTGCAAACAGCAGTACGGCTTCGATCCGGAGGCGGATGGGGAGATCACGGCGGCAGGCTATCTCGGCTCCCGCCAGAACGCCTGGAACGCCGTCTGGAACCGTTGCGCGGAGTCGCCGTTGCGCTATCCCAACCTGACCCACCTTCTGCGCAGCGCCAGGCCCACCACACCGGATGGCCTTTTCTACTATCCCTCTTCCTGGCCCCAGGAGAATGACGAACGCGAAGCAGACCTTCGGCAGCGCCTGCTCGCCCTGGGCGGACAGCCCCACACGCAGGTGAGCACCCTCCTGAAGAAACTGGAAGCCGAGCATGCCGAACGGAGAGATTGGATCTGGGCAGAACTCGGCATGGCGCCGCTCGCTCATGTGCTTCCTGCCCTCCTGACGCTCGCACAGGCCACCGAAACGTCTCCGGCCGCTTCGTCCTCACCGGCTGAGATCGCCGCCGCCTACGCGGCCGAAGGCTGGAAGGCCGACGCCTGCGTTCTGGAAGCGCTCGCCGGAGTAGAAGGCACAGACGATGTGAAGGCCGTCAAAGCTGTCATCGATACGCTCTATCGGCCCTGGCTGCGGTCGGGAGCCGAAGCCTTTCAGCAGGCCGTCGCGAACCATCCCCTGCCTGCACACTCCGGAGCCGGAACGGTTCCACCGCCGAAACAGGGACGCTGCCTGCTCTTCGCCGACGGCCTTCGGTTCGACGTGGCCCACATGCTGACGGATGTATTGCTGCGCAAAGGCCTGTCGGTCGAGATCGATTGGCGTTTCGGGGCGCTCCCCGGTGTGACGGCGACCGCAAAGCCGGCGGCATCGCCTGTAGCGCCTCTGCTGGGCGCCGGGATCGAGTTTCAGGCAGTGGTATCGGCCGACGGTGCGAAGGTGACAGCGGAGATTCTGAGGCGGGAGTTGACAAGCGCCCTGTATACCCCTTTATCTTCCGACGCAGTGGGAAATCCTGCCGGCGCCGCCTGGACCGAGTGCGGCAGCATCGACGCGTATGGGCACGCCCAGGGCTGGAAACTGGCACGCCGGGTACGGGAAGAGGTGCGCGAATTGGCGGAGCGGGTGCAGGCGCTTCTGGCCGCAGGATGGCAGGAGATCCGAATTGTAACCGATCATGGCTGGCTCCTGCTTCCAGGAGGACTGCCCGACCTGAACCTGCCACAGCATCTCACCGAAGCTCGCAAA
>JAYTGR010000434.1:0-1742 GCA_043733205.1 Chthonomonadaceae bacterium | reverse complement strand
ACCTCAGCAAAGAGGACCCGAAAGTCCGTGAGCGCTACGGCAAGGGCGATATGAAGAACGTGGACGACGGCGGCCCGGACTGCAACGAGCAGTTCCTGATGGCACGGCGTCTCGTCGAGGCCGGCGCGCGCGTCGTCACCCTCTCCTTCAGCCGCTGGGACTACCACGACCGCAACTTCGCGCAGCTGAAGGTCCACCTGCCGCGCCTCGATCAGGCCGTCGCCGCGCTGGTGCAGGATATTCACGACCGGGGCATGGACAAAGATGTCTCCGTGGTCGTCTGGGGCGAGTTCGGACGCTCTCCGAAGATCAACAAGGACGGCGGCCGCGACCACTGGCCCCGCGTCTCCTGCGCCCTGCTTGCGGGTGGTGGAATGCGGACAGGACAGGTCATCGGCGCAACAAACCGATTCGGCGAAGAGCCGGCAGAGCGGCCCGTTCACTTCCGCGACGTCTTCGCCACGCTCTATCATAACATGGGCATCGACCTCAAAACCACGCCGGTCGTCGATACCCTCAACCGCCCGAACTACCTCTTCCCCGACAACGATCCTATCGCAGAACTGGTGTAGGAAGCCGAACCTCCCCCAACCCCCTCCTTCGCAAGGGGGGCTTTTGACTGTGGCCCTCCTTCGCAAGGAGGGGGCTTTCGATTGCGGCTTGCTGTCTTGACGAAGGGCTTTTGACTGCGTCCTCCTGTCTTGACAGACAGGAGGACGTCGGGTACACTACCAGCATCGAAATCGACACCAAACGAGCCAGCCGAATCTTCGGTATGGCTCCTGTTTTTATCGCAATACGCGCAGTCCGCCCTTCCGAAAGGAAGGGCGGAAGGGCGTCAAATCGAAGGGAATGCACTCGCTGATGCTACTCGGAACGCAACGGATCAACGCACAAGGCCATCTGGAGATCGGTGGCTGCGACACCGTCCAGCTCGCTGCGGAGTTCGGAACCCCGCTCTATGTTATCGATGAAGAGGCGATCCGCGCCAACTGCCGCAGCTATCGGGCCGCCTTCACCCGCCTCTACCCCCGCACCGAAATCTACTATGCGAGCAAGGCGCTGCTGACCCTGGCGATGGCCCGCCTCATCGCGCAGGAAGGGCTCTTTATCGATGTCGCGTCGTATGGCGAGCTCTATGTCGCGCTGCAGGCCGGCTTTCCTGCCAACCGCATCGCCCTGCACGGCAACAACAAATCGCGCGCCGAACTGGAGTACGCGGTCGAGAGCCGAATCAAGCATATCATCCTCGATAACTTCTATGAGCTGGAGCTGCTTGGGCAGATCGTGCAGGAGCAGGACGTCGAAGTCGAAGTCCTCATACGCGCCGCGCCCGGCGTAGATCCCCAGACGCACCGTCTGATCCGCACCGGTCAGGCCGATACCAAGTTCGGCTTCAACATTGCGGACGGTTCCGCTCTGCGCGCCGTAAAGTGCGTGCTCGCCACGCCGGGCCTGCGTTTCCGGGGCATCCACTGCCATATAGGATCCCAGCTGCTCGACTCCGACACCCATACCCAGGCCGCCGAGATCATGACCCGCCTGATGCAGGCGATCGTCACCGAGACCGGTGCGACGGTCGAGGAGCTCAACGTCGGCGGTGGGCTGGGTGTCCGCTATCTCTCCAGCCAAACTCCGCCCTCCTACGATGCTTTTGCCGAGCGCATCGTCTCCACGCTGCGCACCGCGCTCGACGCCGCTGGGCTGCCGCACCCCATTCTCGCCCTCGAACCGGGCCGCGC
>JAYTGR010000433.1:0-5172 GCA_043733205.1 Chthonomonadaceae bacterium | reverse complement strand
AGACATACCTTTCAAGAGAGTGAGAGTAAATAGTGTAGCTGAGTCTGAACGGGAGGTCAAAGCCTTCGTGACATGCATGTATCCGGCTTCAAGTCTGCCCGCTTGTCTCAAACAGTCCCATCAGTCCCATTATACAGATCTACCGTGACAGCATCGTAACAGGAATCGTGACAAGCACGTGATCTGGGATGTAACAGGCTGTTTTTTACCAACCGGGGCGTTCAATTTAGAGGGAAAGTGCGACAATAGGCCGGGAGTGCAGCGATTGCATTCCCGGCCTGTTGCTTGACGGCTGAAACGGTGGTGGGCTTACTTCCTGCGGCGTTTCAGGAAGAGACCGCCGGTCAGGCTGAGGCCCGTCAGCAGCGCCAGGCTGCCGGGCTCGGGTGTGGAAGGCGCAGCGGCGCCGGCGCGGAGCGTTACCGCGCCGATGCCGCTGTCGTTGACATTGAAACCGGTCACCGTGACCGGAGTCACCCCCGAAGTCACGCTGGTCGCTCCACTATACGTCCTGGAGCCGGGAAAGACATAGTCGTTGATCGTGGTTCCCGCCGTAGGGAAGAAGAACACCGTGGAACCGTCGGTGGCACGGGATACCAGCAGATCAGGCGTCCGAGCACCGGAAGACGGGTTATACGAAACATTGGTCGTGGAGAAAAACAGCCCCAGATCCCCGGCCGTTCCCCCGAAACTTGAGAGCGGTTGCGGATTTCCCGCGCCTTGAACGAAGGACAGGGTACTGTTGCCCAGCGGCAGCAGAAGAGAGATGCCTTTGCTGTATTTCGTCCCATTGAAAGTGAAGTCGAGCGCGGTTGTCCCGACGGAAGAGTTGGTATCGACCTGAAAGGTAGAAGGGGCAGTGGTCGCGCCGTTCGCATTGGCTGCGAATAGCAGTGCGCCGACCAGATACGTCTGGGCATGGGCTTGCGGTGCGGAGCAGAGAACAGCGCCCCCGACGAGCAGGAGGGTTGCCGATGCCGATACGGCGCGGCGGGAAAAACTGAGAGTCGTAAACATAATTGAGACATTCCTTTCAAGTTTGGTATGCAGAGGGTGCAATCGAGATTTATCGGGGAGGTTGAAGCCTTCGTGACATGCATGTTTCCAGCTCCTCTCCATCCGGTTTGTCTCAACCAGCCTCAGTATTTGACGTTTAGACTATTTGGCAGCCGAGGATAAACCTCGACTGCCTCATCGGGTACCTTTCAATTGATGAAGAAAGGAAGGTGTCCACATGAATTTTAGCACATTCGCCGACTTCCGGCGCAAGACCTACGCTTGTTCTACCCGTGCCGCCGACGCCTTATTGAGTTTCGCCCGAAGACCTTACGTTCGAGCGGACATTCCATTACTGCGCTCTGAGATCGAATACTCTCGGCAAGCCGTTATGACCGTTCGTAAAGTTGTCGGGCGAAACTCAATAAGGAACGTCGCCGTCGCAGGATTGCTGTTTCTCGTCCTATTCGTATTCATGGCGCGACCGAACACGGAGAACCGATCACCGGCAGGCCCGGAGACTTTGAAGTTGTGTCAGGAAATGAAACCGTATGAATTAGGCGGTTCAATGGCTTTCCTGAACAGGTTCGGCGGTCCTGACAATCTCGCCCATGCAAAATTAGACAATCGCGAGGTCACGTTCTATACCTATCGATGCGCAGATGGAGAGGTGTCCGTTATGAACGACGATACGGATCGGCTCATCGTTCGCGTAGATCCGCAAGGAAAGTTGATCGACGCTTCTCATACACCCTGAATCTAGTTGCGGGCGCTCACGCCGCCTCTTCGATCTCCACCGGCCCCGGCACCTTTCCACCCGCAATCATCCGCAGGCGGGTCTCTGGCCCTCTTATAACTCTGCCGCCGTCTCGGCTTTGGGTGCCCTGCAAATATAGTTGACAGAAATATATGACCATTAGTCAACATTGACTAATGGTCAGATATGTGCTATCCTATAGATAGCGATGCACACAAAAGGAAGGAAACCGAAGTGGCACAGAAGCTGTCAGACGCGTCCACACTGCAACCAGACGCCCACAACGCAAACAAAGGCACTCCACGCGGCCGTGCCTTGCTTACGCAGAGCCTTCGCCAATACGGGACCGGACGGAGCATTCTGGCCGACCGCAACGGTGTCGTCATCGCCGGGAACAAGACCCTGGAGACTGCCAACGGTCTCGGGCTGCCTGTCCGCATCGTGGAGAGCGACGGCACCGAACTAGTCGTCGTCAAGCGCACCGATCTTGACCTGGAGCGCGATCCGGCGGCGCGTGAACTCGCCTACGCCGACAACCGTGTGGCCGAGGTAGACCTGGCATGGGATGTCGAGCAGTTGGAGGAAGACCGGGCAGCCGGGGTCAACATGGAGCCGTTCTTCTCCCCTGACGAGCTCGACGCCCTGCTCGATGGACTGCCTGCGGTGGACACCGAAGACCTGGACCGGGTGGCTCCCGACGCGGAGACGGCTCGAGCGGGACTGTACCTGCACTGCGGAGAGTACAAAGTGCCTGTGAGTCAGGAAGAGTACGACAGGCTGTCGGCCCGGCTGGAAGTGTACCGGGAGGAGGCGGGCACCTATTACGGTTTCGCCGGCAGGATGGTCCAGCATGTTTGAACCGGCATACCCGCTTTCTGACCTTCGCCCTGCCAGCTACAACCCCCGGCAGATCGGGGCCGATGCCTTGACGGAACTCTGCGCCTCTCTGCGGACACTTGGACTGGTGAAGCCTATCATCGTGACGTGCGAGGGAACACTGGTCGCCGGCCATCAGCGGACGAAGGGCATGAAGGAGTTGGGCTTCACGCACTGCCCGGCGTTCGTGCTCGCCCCGGTCAACCTCACCGATGAGATCCGCTTCAACCAACTCCACAACGCCAGCGACCTCGACGCCGGGGACGCGCGGGTCTCCATCCCGCCGCAGACCACCACCGGCTTCGTTACCGTCCCACCGGACGCTATCACCGCGCCGACGCTGCGGGTGAAGAACGCCGCGAAGAAGTCCGAGATCCTGCGCCTCCTGAGCAAATACGGCGCGTGGGGAAGCTGTGTCGCGACACCGGACGGCGAGGTGCTGGTCAGCGGCCTCTACGCCCTCTGCTGCAAGATCCTCGGCCGACCGTGTTTGGTCTATGTCGTGCCGGAGGAGAAACGCTCCGCCGTCCTGCGCTACTTCGGTCAGCCTTACGGCCAGTTCCATTACAAGCATCTGCCGAAAACGACCTGGGCGCAGTCGCTGGCGCAGATGATGCGGATACGCGACACCGACAAGGTGAACAAGAGCGGCAGAACACGCGGGAGCAGGCGAACCTATGAGAACCTTGTGATCCCGCTCCTGCGGCCCGATCTGCGCGTCCTGGACTTCGGGGCCGGCCAGATGGACTACGTGAAGCGCCTCCGGGGGCAGGAAGTGGACATCATGGGGATCGAGTTCTATCTGCGCGCCGGTCGGCACCTCAATACGCCGCAGGTTCACCGCGACATCGACGCCCTGTGCCAGAGCCTCGCCCAGAAGGGTCTGTTCGACCTCGTAGTCTGTGACAGCGTCATGAACTCCGTAGACAGTCTGCAGGCCGAGAGCGACGTCCTGACATGTCTGGCTGCCCTCTGCCGTGCGGGCGGGACAGTCATCTTCTCAGGCCGCTCCCGGTGGCATGTGCAGCACAAGGAGACGAGCCACACCATCAACACCGACCCGGATACCCGTTACGTCCATTTCATCGATCAGGACGGTTTCAGCGGCATGTACGCGAGCGGCGTCTGGAGATACCAGAAGTTCCACGACCTTCCTGAAATAGCCCGCCTGACGGAGTCACATATAGGGAGGGAATACGCCGTGTACGACAGTGAGGGCCGACAGGTGCAAGACATAGTCAAGACTGCGGGCTGGGGCGTGGTGGCAACGATGGCCGGCTTCTTGACCCACGAGGAGCGGGAGAGCGCGCTCGGCAGGGAGTTCGACCTTCCGCTGCCGGGCGGCAAATCTTTCCAGCGCGGCGGCGACATCGTGGCGGCATACAGGAAGGCACAGCAATGCACATCGAACTGACGGTGAAATCGGGCGGCTATCGTTACCTGTGGCTGAAGCAGGTGCAGGGCTTCGATCCGGCCGTGCATTGCGCCCGGTGTCTCAAAGGCTCCTATGTCTCTCTGCTGCCCTTTCGCCCCGATCGCAAGGTCCCCGCAGGTCTGGAGGCAGAAACCGAACTGGACCCGGAGGCCGCGCCCTTCTTCTACCTCTGCGGCGTGACGGCGCGCTGGGAGGAGAACCTGCACATCGCGTTCCGGCCTAAGCCTGGGAGCGTGATCCTCGTGGAGGACAGGCACATCAAGGTCTGTATCACCGATGCGGAGCGGCTGCCCGTCCTGCCCCTTCCGGACGACGTGCAAGCCGGCCTGACAAAACCCTTCTGGTCGTGCCGCAACTATCAGTTCGGCTGGCATGCCTTCGCGGAAGAGGCCACACCGTGAAGGAGACGCTGCGCCACAAAGAGGCGTTCGAGTTCTACTACGCCGCCGGTCAAGGGCGAAACCTCGCTTCCGTGGCGGTTCAGCACGGGGTGAGTGAAAAGAGCGTCGCCACTTGGTCCAAGACCTTCGACTGGCAGGCCCGTGTCGAGCAGCGCGACATGGAGAACGCGCGCAGGCTCCAGAAGTCAACGGATGAGACGGTCGTATCCGTCAAGGCCAAGTACCGCAAGATCGTGGGCGCGGCGATCAGTGACTTCGTGACGCGACTGCGGGGCGGGCAAGTGAAGGTAGACAGCGTGAACGACCTGGAGCGGCTGATCAAGCTCGATCTGCTTCTCATGGGCGAAGCGACCGAGACCCACGCGCACCGGATGGAGGAGGTATTCGACTTTGACAGCCTTAGCCACGACGAACTCCGCAACCGGCTCGAACAGGCCACCGAGCGCCTTGCTGCGGGAGGCGTATCGCCGCTTTCCTGACCTCTACGCCCAGCAGGTGCTCGGGGTAGAGTGGTGGCACAAGCAGCAGGAGATCGCGGACGCCCTCCTGCGGCACAAGCGCGTCCTCGTCAAAGCCTCGCATGCCATTGGGAAGACCCACGTCGCCGCTGGTCTCATCAACTGGCACTTCGACTGCTTCCAGCCTGGGCTGACGATCAGCACCGCGCCAACCGGGCAGCAAGTCATTGATGTGCTTTGGAAGGAAGT
>JAYTGR010000432.1:0-1754 GCA_043733205.1 Chthonomonadaceae bacterium | reverse complement strand
AACAGTGTGCCGAGGAAGCCGAGATACTTTTCAGGCTGCGCCATGCCGACTTCTTTGATCTGCGCCTGGATGCCGGTCACGATGATTTCCAGGAAGCTCTGCCAGCGCGAGACAGGCCCCTCACTGACAAGGCGGCGCGTGACCAGCCACGAGCCGAAGCAGAGCAGGAGCATCAGCGCCCAGGTCGTGACGATGGTCTCGTTGAGCCTGAAGAACCCGTGCTGCCAGAAGATAAGTGCGTCCGGGCTAAGGCGCATGACCTGCCTCTTTCGCCAAACTTGCAAGCGGTGTTTCAGGAGCTTGGATGCCAAGAGGCCGGGTCAGCCGCGTGACCACGAGCCGTGCGAGGAAAAATCCGAAGAGGCATGCCAGCATACGCTCCCAATGACCACGCGACACGAGCGCAAAGCCGGTGAGGGTGACCGCCATCCGCACTAGGAGGCTTCCCATGAACCAGGCCGCAGGCGACGCGGATGCAAGACCGCGCAGTGTCGTCCACCACAAGCCGCCAAAGAAGAACGCGCCGAGGATGCCCCCCACGGCCGCAGTGAGCAGCAGAATGACAGGTTCAAACATTTTCTCCGGCTCCAGCATTTTCTCCAGCCTTCCTTTCGTCTTCCTGCCGCTCGTCTTGCGGCTCGGCCCGCTGCGCGTCTTGCGCGTCGTGCATGGCTTTGTCTTCCCGGACGACCCACATCCATGCCTGGAAGCATCCCAGGCACAGGCCGGCTACCAGCAGCGCGAGTGTCCAGGAATGGCCGCGCGGGTATCGCCCGTCCAGCCAGTAGCCCAGCAGCGCCCCCAGCAGCGCCGGGACGGCGACGGACCAGCCGATGATTCCGGTGACCCCGAAGCCGAGCCAGATGCTCCGGGCGGGCGCGGACCGTGCCCTGATCCTGCGCTCGGCTTTCAATCCGACTTGTCGGCTGAAATCGTCAGGCATGGTCAGTCCCTGCCTCCATGCTCAAACCCCGCGATGCGGCGCAGGAGGTCGCCTTCCATCTTCGCCAGCGCCGAACGGACGCTTTTTTCCTGTACGCCAAGCGTCAGAAACTGATGTTCCACCGCCTCGCGCAGCGTGCTGAGGTCACTTCCGCCGACCGCGCGGCGGACCGAAACGAGCACGGCGGGACCGGCCTTGACCAGCACTCCCGTATCCACGGCGACTGAGATTTCGCCGTGTGCCGCCTGGTAAGTCAGTATCCCCGGTTCGAGCGCTGCAACGCAGTCCAGCCGGCCCGGCAGGAGGCCGAACGACCCCTGCCGCGTCTCCGCGACGATGCGTGTGATGCCACCCTCATCCAAAAAGACCTCTGAAGGAAGGAGGATTTTGAGCGTCATCGTCATTTCAGGTCTCCTTTTTGTCTGCCGGCACCTTCATGTCTGCTGGAGGCTGCGTATTTGCAGCCTGTGGGTTGGCCGCCGGTTTTTTCGCTTCACTGATCGCGCCGATCATGTAGAAGGCGCTTTCTGGATAATCCGCAAAGCCATCCGCCAAAATCTGCTCACAACCGTCCAGGGCGTCCTTGAGGCTGACACTCTTGCCGGGCAGGCCGGTGAACTGTTCAGTCGTGAAGAACGGCTGGGTGAGGAACCGCTCCAGCCTGCGGGAGCGGTCCACGACCTTGCGGTCCTCCGGTGAAAGCTGTTCCAGGCCGAGCATGGCGATGATGTCCTTCAGCCCGGCGTACTGCGCGAGGGTTTTGCGTATCTCCTGGGCGATCAGGTAGTGGCGCTCGCCGACCACGGAGGGC
>JAYTGR010000431.1:0-1754 GCA_043733205.1 Chthonomonadaceae bacterium | reverse complement strand
GATCGTCAAGTCGATGCACACCGAGGCGATCAACCACGACCCTGCCATCACCTTCATTCAGACCGGCTCGCAGCAGCCCGGCCGCGCCAGTATCGGATCGTGGATGTCGTATGGCCTGGGCAGCGAAAACAGCGATCTGCCCGCCTACATCGTGCTGATCTCCCTGGCCAGCGACGGCCGCAACGACCAGCCGCTCTTCGGGCGGCTGTGGGGCAGCGGCTTCCTGCCTTCCGTGCATCAGGGCGTGAAACTGCGCTCCAAAGGCGATCCCGTTCTCTACCTCAGCAACCCCCCCGGCATCGACAGCGCCAGTCGCCGCCGCATGCTCGACAGCGTCGCCTCGCTCAACCACCTGGCAGAGCAGGAGTTCGGCGATCCCGAGACCAACACCCGTATCGCGCAGTATGAGATGGCGTATCGGATGCAGGCCTCTGTGCCCGACCTCATGGACCTCTCGAAGGAGTCGCAGGCGACCCTGGACATGTACGGCCCGGAGGCGCGCAAGCCCGGAACCTTTGCCGCGAACTGCCTGCTGGCGCGGCGTCTGGCCGAGCGCGGCGTGCGCTTCATTCAGCTCTTCCACCGGGGCTGGGATCAGCACGGCAACCTGCCCAAAGATCTCGGCACGCAGTGCAAAGACACGGATCAGCCCTCCGCCGCCCTCATCAAAGACCTCAAACAGCGCGGTCTGCTGGAGGATACACTCGTGGTGTGGGGAGGGGAGTTCGGGCGCACCGTCTACTCGCAGGGCACCCTGACCGCCGACAACTACGGCCGCGATCACCATGGGCGCGCCTTCTCGGTCTGGATGGCAGGCGGCGGCATCAAACCCGGCGTCGTCCACGGCGAAACCGACGACTTCTGCTACAACATCACCAAAGACCCGGTCCATATCCACGATCTCGCCGCAACCATCTTAAACCGGCTCGGCGTCGATCACACGCGCCTCACCTATCGCTACCAGGGCCGCGACTATCGCCTGACCGATGTCTCCGGCGAAGTCGTAAAGCCCCTCCTCGCTTAAAAACCTATCGCCAAAATCTAAATAAATTTCGTCTTAACAGGCCGCTCGTTATGAGCGGCCTGTCTGCCGCCGCCATCCCTGCGTTCGTTCCCGCAGGGGCCAGACGATGCGGTCATGAACGCATTCAGCCGCATCCCTCTAAAGCCTGTTTCCATACTTTGTCTATTTGAAAAGACAACACTGTCTCAATTGAACGCAAATAATTTCAAAATTTGTTGACTTCTCATGCAGGTTATGTTACATTGAGAAGCGTACTGCCGACCGTTCAGATTTCACCGCTTTTGCGTCGAATAATACGCAAAAAGCCGCCCGTTTCCAGCCTCCGGCAAGAGTTTTTGGAAACGGACGGTGTACTCAGCCCCGAAGGACTGCCGTCATTATGACGTTATCCCATCGGGTCTGTCAACCAGGCCAGTTCTTCGTCAGCGCGAGAACCGGCCCGATGCGCCTGCTTCGCTGCAGGCAGAAGAGGTTCAGACACAACTCTATGAGATCCGATTTCTCTCCTCCGAAACGGCAGGGAAGGCTGACAGCAGGCATCGCCCGACTGTTCGCCCAATGCTGTGCCCGCCTCGCTCCTTCTGTGCTCGCCGCCTTCCTGATAGGCTCTGTCTGCCTCGGCACACCCTCGCAGGCAGGCGTCTATACTGTTTCGTATTCCGGCGGCTCCACTTTTTCTTCTTCCGGCTCTGCCGCTCCGTTCAGCTTACAGCAGTCCGGCTGGACAGGC
>JAYTGR010000430.1:0-5190 GCA_043733205.1 Chthonomonadaceae bacterium | reverse complement strand
CTCTTCTCTGCCTGCCTCCGCTTCCCGTTTCCGGGTCGTTTCGGCTTCCTCATCTCGGGGCTCTATAATATACGGCACGAACCCCGATATGTCAAGGGCAATCATGAAAATAGATCGAAATCGCCTCATTCTGACCGTCTTCTCGACATTATGGCAGGAATAGACGCTGTTTTGTCGAAGAGTCCGCTACGCAGCGTGGCGTCCGAAGCAAATGGGGCGCGACCCAGCTTACTCTCTAAGAGAATGAAGGAAGCACCACTTATGGCCAATGTAAACGGCATCAAGACTCAGGCCCCGGTCAATCGCCTGCGCGGCTCGCTGCCGAAGATCGGAATCCGCCCTGCTATCGATGGGCGCTATGGAGGGGTGCGCGAGTCGCTCGAAGATCAGGTGATGGGAATGGCGAAGGCAACGGCCGAGTTTCTCTCCGCCAGTCTGACCCATGCCTGCGGACTCCCCGTCGAGTGCGTCATCGCGGATACCTGCATCGGCGGTGTCTCCGAGGCCGCGAAATGCGCCGAGAAGTTTGCCCGCGAAGGCGTCGGCGTCTCGCTCACCGTCACCCCCTGCTGGTGCTACGGATCCGAGACGATGGACATGGATCCCGTCATTCCCAAAGCGATCTGGGGGTTCAATGGCACCGAACGGCCCGGAGCCGTCTATCTGGCCGCCACTCTCGCCGGCCACAGCGCCAAAGGTCTGCCTGCATTCGGTATCTACGGACGTGACGTCCAGGACAGCGGCGATACGGCGATCCCTCTGGATGTCCGCCAGAAACTGCTTACCTTCGCCCGCGCAGGTCTCACCGCAGCCTCCCTGCGCGGCGCCTCCTACCTGGCGATGGGCGGAACTTCGATGGGTATCGCAGGCTCGATCGTCGATCAGGAGTTTTTCCAGGACTTTTTGGGAATGCGCTCCGAAACGATCGACATGACCGAGTTCGTGCGGCGTATGGATCGCGGGATCTACGATACAGAGGAGTTCGAGAGAGCGCACGCATGGGTTCGGGAAAACTGTCCGGAAGGCGCGGACAACAATCCCCCGAGCAAACAGCGCAGCCGGGAGCAGAAAGATGCCGACTGGGCAGTCAGCGTGAAGATGGCCCTCATTGCGCGCGACCTGATGGTCGGCAACCCTAAACTGGCCGAGATCGGATTTCGTGAAGAGGCCGAAGGCCACAACGCGCTCGCAGGAGGCTTTCAGGGACAGCGGCAATGGACGGACCACTTCCCGAACGGCGACTTCCTGGAAGCGATCCTGAATACCTCGTTCGACTGGAATGGGATTCGGCAGCCCTACATCGTTGCCACCGAAAACGATGCGATGAACGGGGTTTCGATGCTGTTCGGAAACCTGCTGACAGGAACTGCCCAGCTCTTCGCAGATGTCCGCACCTACTGGAGTCCGGATGCCGTCGAACGTGTCACTGGCTATACGCTCGACGGCCTCGCCTCCAACGGCATCATCCACCTCATCAACTCCGGCCCGGCGGCCCTCGACTGGACCGGTGAACAGATGCGGAGCGGAGAGCCGGTCCTGAAGCCCTTCTGGGAGATAGAAGCCGACGAGGCCGCAGCCATGCTGGACGCGACAAGCTGGCGGCCCTCTTCGACCGGCTACTTCCCCGGCGGAGGCTGGTCTACCGACTTCACGACTCGCGGCGGGATGCCTGTGACGATGTTCCGCATCAATCTGGTCAAAGGGCTTGGCCCCGTCATGCAGATCGCCGAAGGGCATACCGTCGATCTGCCCGCAGAGATCCACAAAACCCTGGATGCCCGCACCGATCCTACGTGGCCCACCACCTGGTTCGTGCCTAATATCACCGGCCACGGTTCTTTCCGCGATGTCTACTCCGTAATGAACAACTGGGGCGCCAATCACGGTGCGATCTCTTACGGACATATAGGGCACGACCTGATCGCCCTGGCCGCCATCCTTCGAATTCCGGTGGACATGCATAACGTCGAGTCGGACCGGGTCTTCCGACCTGCCGTCTGGTCACGGTTTGGATCGCTGGAGCCACAAGCCGCCGACTTTAGAGCGTGCCATACTTTCGGCCCCCTCTATCGTTAAAATTCACGAAACTCAGGGTGTGTCTCTTCCAAGGCAGATCCCTCACAAAGGAAAATCGCTATGAACAAATCAGCTGTCAACGTCGGCGCTCCCGTTTCCGGAGCCCCCTACTCCCCAGGGATCATCACCGGCAATATGGTATTCGTCTCTGGACAGGTGCCTATGAACCCCGAAACCAAGGAAATAGTCCGGGACAATTTCGAGGGCGCCGTAGAGCAGTGCATCCTCAATGTCGAGCGCATCCTCAAAGCTGCCGGGACTGATCTGGACCACTGCGTCAAGGTTCTGGTTTTCCTGGCCGATATGGACAACTTCTCCCGTCTGAACGTAGTCTATTCGCGCTACTTCGGTGACGTGAAGCCCGCCAGAAGCTGCGTTCAGGTAGCCCGCCTTCCCCTCGATGTAGATGTGGAGATCGAAGCCATCGCCATTCTCCCCTAAAGTCATCATACGCCGCTAAGTGGCCAGACTTCTCTTTCGTAATTTTCGCTCACGGGGTTAAAACCCCGCGCTAAAAGGGGAAGTCCACGCAGGTGGACTTCCCCTTTTAGAACGGCAATTCATTGCCGGGAAAAGTGCGAACAGACTACGTCCGGCCGATAATGAAGCTGCCTTCTCTGCCCGAAATGCCGGTTACTCGCTCACGGCCACAGGGGCTGCCGGGATGTGACATCGTAATCCTCCGTGAAAACTGCGGATGGCTCTTATTTTCTGCCGCCGCGTTTGGGTTTGTCCTGGAGTGCTTTGTCTTTCCCAAGAGGGCTGCTGTGTTCGGCCTGACCGACTTTGCTGGCGGGCGCGATCTTGCGCAGCGCATTGACCTCGTCACGCAGCTCCGCCGCATACTCGAAGTTGAGGGCGCGGGCAGCGTCCTTCATCTCTTTTTCCAGGCTCCTGATCACCTCTTCGATCTGGTCTATCGACAGAGTGGCGGGATCCTGGCGCAGGCGAGCCGTCGTATTCTGAACCGAGTATTCGGCCTTCTCTTCCGCGATCTTTTCCGACTGAATCAGCTCGCGCACCGCTTTGCGCACGGTCTGCGGCGTGATGTCGTGCAGAGTATTGTAGGCGACCTGCTTCTCGCGGCGGCGGTTGGTCTCCTGGATCGCCCTGTCCATACTGCCGGTGACGTTGTCGGCATAGAGAAGAACGCGGCCCCCGACATTGCGCGCGGCCCGGCCGATGGTCTGAATCAGCGCGGTGTCGGAGCGCAGAAAGCCCTCCTTGTCGGCATCCAGGATCGCAACGAGCGAGACCTCCGGGAGGTCCAGACCTTCGCGCAGGAGGTTGATACCGACCAGAACGTCGTGAATGCCAAGCCGCAGATTGCGCAGGATCTCCGTGCGCTCCAGCGTCTTGATGTCGGAGTGCAGATAGTTGACCTTGATCTTGAGGTCTTCGAGATACTCCGTCAGGTCTTCCGCCATCTTTTTGGTCAGCGTGGTGACGAGGACGCGCTCTTCCTTGGCGACCGTCAGCCGGATCTCCGCGATCAGGTCGTCGATCTGGCCCTTCGTGGAGCGCACGACGATCTCCGGGTCGATTAGGCCGGTCGGCCGGATGATCTGCTCGACGATCTGCGCGGAGTGTTCGCGCTCGTAGGGGCCGGGAGTGGCGGAGACGAAGATCGTCTGCCCGATCCGCTCTTCGAACTCCGCCCATTTCAGCGGACGGTTGTCTGCGGCGGAGGGCAGCCGGAACCCATACTGGATCAGAGTCTCTTTGCGCGCCCGGTCTCCGTTGTACATGCCCCGGCACTGGGGCAGGGTCTGGTGGCTCTCGTCGATGACCATCAGAAAGTCTTTGGGGAAGTAGTCGATCAGGGTATGGGGGGCAGTGCCGGGGGCGCGGCCGTCCATAAAGCGCGAGTAGTTTTCGATGCCGGAGCAGTAGCCCAGCTCTTTCATCATCTCGATGTCGAAGCGGGTGCGCTGTTCGATGCGCTGGGCCTCGATCAGCTCGTTGCGGGCAGTGAAGTAGGCGACGCGTTCGAGCATCTCGGCTTCGATGGCGATGATAGCAGATTTGAGCCGCTCTTCGCCCGCGATAAAGTGCGAGGCAGGGAAAACCGTGATCTGATCCCGCGCCGAAATGATCTCTCCGGTCAGCGGATCGACCAGCGTTATCTTTTCGACATCGTCTCCGAAGAACTCGATGCGGATGATGATCTCTTCATCGGCAGGCTGGATTTCAAGGACATCGCCCCGCACGCGGAAGGTGCCGCGCGTCAGCTCCATGTTGTTGCGGGTGAACTGCATCTGAATGAGACGCTGCAGGGCGTCTTCGCGGTCGTAGGCTTCTCCGCGCTGCAGGTGCAGAATGATCCGCTGGTACTCCTCCGGCGATCCGAGGCCGTAGATGCAGGAGACGGACGCCACGACGATCACATCCCGGCGCTCCAAAATAGCCTGTGTGGAGGCGTGGCGCAGCCGGTTGATCTCATCGTTGATCTGGCTGTCTTTCTCGATAAAGGTGTCGGTGGAAGGGATGTAGGCTTCCGGCTGATAGTAGTCGTAGTAGGAGACGAAATATTCGACGGCGTTGTTAGGAAAGAAGTCCCGAAACTCCGAGCAGAGCTGCGCCGCCAGAGTCTTGTTGTGCGCCATCACGAGCGCCGGCCGCTGCACCTCCTGAATCACGTTGGCGATCGAATAGGTCTTGCCGGTCCCGGTCGCGCCCAGCAGAGTCTGAAACCGCTTGCCGTCCCGCAGTCCCTGAACCATCTCTTTGATAGCCTGAGGCTGGTCGCCGCCCGGCCTATAGTCGGAAACTAACTTGAACTCGCCCATCGATTGCCTCCCGCGCTTATAGTAGACAAATTATACCTTATTCCTCTCTCAGTACGATCTAAGGCTCCTTATCGATCGCAGCATCCCTGCCGGGTTTCGGACGGGGCCGGAGAGCTTTTGCGCGGGCGTCTTCCTGGTCTGCCTCCTTCGTTTTGCCCCGGAGTCGCAGCACCCCTGCGAGAGAGGCGTGGTAGCGGGCGGCTTTGCCATTGAGCTGTACTGCGTGTCGGTACTCGACCTCCGCCAGTTGGTACTCATGCAGCTTTACATCGATGTCCGCAGCATGCCCATAATAACGAGGATTCTTCGCATCCAGACGAATCGC
>JAYTGR010000429.1:0-1754 GCA_043733205.1 Chthonomonadaceae bacterium | reverse complement strand
AGCAGGCTGTCCCCGAGCGTCTCTATCCGGTCCTGACCGCAGTTTCGGGAGCAATGATCGTATGCGTCGGCGCGGCGCTCCTGGCCAAGCAGCTTCGGAGCCGACGGAATGAGCGCGGCCTTCCTCTGCGATCCGAAGATGCAGAGGAAGGCGAAGGCTGTGCTGTTCCCCTGCTTCCGCCGGACACGAAGTTTTCGCTCCGCTCGCTCGTGGTTCTGGGAATCGGCGGCGGCGCGGTGCCCTGCCCTTCCGCTCTGGTAGTAATGCTCAGCGCCATGGCACTGCATCGGATCGCCTTCGGACTGGTCCTGATCCTGGCCTTCAGCCTGGGCCTCGCGGTCGTCCTGACAGGAATCGGCCTGATCGTCGCGCGCGTGGGCGCAGCGGCAGAGCGCCTGTCATGGAGCCCCAGGCTGGCCGCCCGCCTGCCACTGGTCAGCGCGGCCACGATCCTCCTCACTGGAATCGTTTTCATGGTTCGCGCTTGCCAAGGCGGCTTCTGAGCCAGCGAAGAAGAGCCTCTCGAAGGTGCGAAAATGCGGCCAAAACCGGTGCAACAAGCCTTCATTGAACCCGGTTCGAGAGGTTACCCACCTCTTCGCAGGGCAGCATATCTGACAAGTTAGTCCTCGGTAAATAGCCATTCAGCGGCTTGCAACAGGAGAGGGGGTTGGGGGAGGTCTCTCACGCTCCGCACATTGCTCCATCTCTAACAAGCTTAACTTGTTAGAGATGGCCTGGCAGGACAGCATATCTGACCCTTCGCCCTCAGCCCCGGGCCATGCTGCGTCTGTGTCCGCCCTTTCCACTGGCGCGAGGCCGCGCGGAGTATAGTCCGCGATCTCTGCTCCTACCCGGCCATGCGGAAACACAAACGCAGATCGCCCACCTCAAGCAGGCTCTCGGCAGTTCATAACAGCAGACGCTTCTGCCACGACCGAGAGGCTGTTCCTGTCAGCGATGCCATACGGCGCTCATTTTGGCGCAGGTTTCTCCTGCGGCAGGGCGAAGGCGATATAGGTGTCGCCGCTCTTGGTGCGCAGTTTGCCGCCGCCGCCGGCCGCGATGACGACGTACTGTCGGCCGTTCACGCGATACGTGGCGGGAGTGGCGTAGCCGCCGTAGGGAAGCTGGGTCTCCCAGAGCAGTCTGCCGGTCGCCTTGTCGAAGGCGTGGAACTTCTCGTCCTTGGCGCCGCCGATGAAAACCAGCCCGCCCTCCGTCACGATCGTGCCGCCAAAGTTCTCCGTGCCGGTCTGCGGGACGCCTTTCGCCTTCAGCTCCGCGTACTCGCCGAGCGGCACCTGCCAGGCGAACGTGCCGGTGTTCAGGTCGATGGCCGTGAGGCTGCCCCACGGCGGCTTGTTGCCGGGATAGCCGAACTGATCGTTGAAGTAGGTGTAGCCCCCAAAATCGTAGCCGCCGCTCGCATTGGGCCGAATCACCGAGATATAGGGCACGTTGTTGGAGTTGACATAGAGCAGGCCGGTCGTGGGATCGAAGGAGCCTCCGCTCCATGTCGCGCCGCCGTGGAAGCCGGGGGATACCACCGTCCCTGCCGTCGAAGGCGGCCCGTACGGCAGTCCATAGTGCAGACTGCGGAGCCTCTGCGTGACATAGTCGCGCGATTCCGGGGAGATGTCGGTGATCTGATCCGTCGTGAAGAGGCCGCGTGAGAAGGCGGGCGGCCTGACCGGCTCGGGCTGCGTCGGGTGCGCCTGCTCGCCGGGCACATCCGAAGGCGTCGCGGGCTT
>JAYTGR010000428.1:0-1754 GCA_043733205.1 Chthonomonadaceae bacterium | reverse complement strand
ACGACAAGGATCGCAAGTACGTAAAATCTTTTGGCGGGCCAGGGGGCAGTCCGGCGGAGGAAGGCAAGTTCAATCGCTGTCACGGCATCACCGTCGATACGCGCGGCCCCAAACCGATGCTCATCATCTGCAACCGCGAGAGCGGCCGCGTCGAACAGTGGGATACGGACGGCAATCTCGTGAAAGTGCTGCTGCGCGATCTGCGCATGCCGGCTGTCGCGTATCTCGCGGGCGACTATGTCGCCATCGGCGAGCTGCAGGGCCGCGTCACGGTTCTTGGGAAGGACAACACCATCGTCGCCCAGGTCGGTGACAACCCCAACGCGTCCCAGCGCGCCAACTACGGTCTGCCGCCGGCGCAGTGGACCGAAGGCATCTGCAACTCCCCGCACGGCATCGCCATAGACAAAGCCGGCGACATCATCGTCTCGGAATGGAGTCAATTCGGACGCCTCCAGATGTTCTCGCCCAAACCGCACACGACCAAAAAGCCTTGAAGCCGGAATAATACAGCTGGAGAGCAGCCATGACTACAGAGGCACAGGGCTGTTCTCTCGAAGAGACGCGACAGGTCCTGTCGACATCGAGCGGATTTGCTCATAGATAGAATGAAGAGACAGGCTCTGTGAGCCTGCAGGCAAACCGCTAGAAAGGAGGCTGCTTCCATGCCTGTGCCTTTGACACAAAAACCGGCGCCCTATGAGACCATTCCTAACCGTATTCGCTGGACACGCAGGCAGTGCGCCACCCTGCGCGACGATGGCTTTCTTACCGGACGCTACGAACTGATCGATGGGGAGATTCTTTCCAAAATGGGGCAGAAACCTGCGCATGCCTACGTTATTCAAGCGCTTCTTACCTGGCTGACAGGTCTGTTCGGAGCGGAATATACGCGGATACAGGCGGCCATCGACCTGTCCGACACCAGCCCCGAGTACGACGAACCCGAACCCGATGCCGCTGTCACGGCGCAGCCCTATACTCACTTTATGGAGAGGCATCCCCGCCCAGAAGACCTCCTGATACTTATCGAAGTTTCCGATACCACCCTGCGCTTCGATCTCAACGCCAAAGCGAGCCTCTATGCCCGCGCCGAAATCCGCGAATACTGGACCATCGACATCGTGGGACGGCGCGTGATCGTGCATCGTCAGCCTTCTTCCGAGGGATATGGAGAGATCATGGTTTACAATTCCGAGGAATCAGTCGCGCCTCTCGCCCGCCCTGATAAGTCCATCCGCGTCTCCGATCTGCTGCCTCGCGCCTGATACGACCTGCAGATGCTGTTTGAGGAACTGGCCGGTCAGGGAGGTCGGATGCGCTAGCAGTGTCTCCAGCGTCCCCTGCACCACGACTTCGCCGCCGTGGATACCCGCTCCCGGCCCCATCTCGATCACATGGTCGGCCGCCCGCATCGTCTCCTCGTGAGGTTCAGCCCGCCCACGGTTACGAGCAGGCGCTGCGGACGCACGCGCGCCCCATTGCAGTCGGGGCAGCGATGCTCCATCATGACCTTTTCCAGAGAGGCTTCCATGTGCGAGCGCGAGACCTGCTGCTGCCGATAGCGCCGATCTGCCGATCGATGCCCGGTTTCGCGACGAACTTATCGATAATGACTTCCATGGCGCGCACCGGCGTGGCGTCCCGCTCCTGCTCTTCGCTGATGTCGGTCATGGTGCCGACCGTGGAGCGGGGATTGCGCCCGACCGTCTTCTGTTCGATGGAGATAACAGGAGAGAGGCCGTTCAGAAAGT
>JAYTGR010000427.1:0-1756 GCA_043733205.1 Chthonomonadaceae bacterium | reverse complement strand
GATGTCGGCAAAACAGCCGGCATTGGTCGGGATCTCCTCCTGAACCAGACAGCGCACCGCATAGAAGCATGCCGACCGGGTGATGGCTTCGGTCGCATTCAGGGAGCCCCGCACCTGCAAAGCGGTCCCGGTAAAATCGAAATGGATCCCTCCGGCCGCCGTGACCGTAAGCGTCAGCAGTATCGGAATGTCCGTATTGCCGGCGCCGTCGTCATCCAGAACATCGGAAGCGCGATAGACGCCCGGCGGGAGGAGGCGCACGGCAGCACGGATGGCACGGGCGGCAAAAGCGATATTCTCCCCTGTCCGCATCTGAAATTGGGGCAGTCCATAGCGTGCGAGCAGCGCGTGAAACCGGCGGATGCCGGTCTCGTTCGCGCCGACCTGTGCCGCCAGGTCTCCGCGCCGCTCCTGGGGGGTGCGGGAGTTCGCGCAGACCAGTGCGCGGATCTCCTCGCGGATTTTGCCGCGCTCGACCAGACGCACCGGGGAGAGGATCAGCCCTTCGTGGAAGAGTTCGGTGGAGAGCGGCAGCGAGCCCGGAGTCAGCCCGCCGATGTCGGCATGGTGCGCCCTGCTCGCGACGTAGCCTACAGGCCGGGTGCGCCGCCCTGTCTGCGGCAGATAGACGGGCGCGGCCAGGGTCAGGTCGGGCAGATGCGTGCCGCCGACACGGGGGTCATTACACAGCCACATCGTGCCGGGCGACCAGCGCACACGCGGCAGCAGGTTTGCCATCATCAGGGGCATCGCGCCGAGATGCACCGGAATGTGGGCTGCCTGGGCCAGCAGCCTGCCCTCCGCATCGAAGAGAGCACAGGAGTAGTCGAGACGCTCCTTGATATTAGGAGAGTAGGCCGTACGTTCCAGCGTCGTGCCCATCTCCTCAGCCACCGAGGCCAGCAGATGCCGCCACACTTCTACCTGGATCGGATCAAATTCGGAAGGTGTTTCCATGTCTCCCATGTTCGGTCGGCACAGTCCGGTTTCCTTCCAGTATTTCAGCGGCTGCTAAGCAGCCGGACGCAGTTCGTTCGAACTTTTCCCGGCAATGAACTGCCGTTCTGATAGGGCAAGTCCACCTGCGTGGACTCAACGCATTCCAGTCCATGCAGGTGGACTTGCCACTTCAGCGTGGGGTTTTAACCCCGTAGGTATAAATTACGAAAGAGATACGTCCGACTCCTTAGGACAGATTTTTGAGGGAAGGACGCCTGACTTAACGCTCTCACCTGAAAACGGAGCGAAACTGTACCGCTCTACTTGCGTCTAACCTTGCATAAGACGTTACGTTGGCGCTCCACAAACAGAGATAGTCCACGATTTGTCGTTCCCCGTCCGCGTCAAACACTATTTAGATTGCCCACAGCCACACGCAGCCCAGTATTGCGCTGTGTCGGGCTTCAGGGAGGTGCAATAAAGTGCTTAAATTAAGGCGAGCCATGCTCGGTTCGCTGCTTCTCGAAGACGGACTGGTCACCTCAGAACAGCTGGATACCGCTCTTGCCGAGCAGCGCAAGAGCGATAAAGGCAAACGCATCGGTGAGATCCTGCTCAGCATGCGGTTTATCACCGAGCCCAATCTCCTGAAGGCGCTCTCCCGCCAGCTGGACTGTCCGATCGTCGATCTCACGGCGGAGCCGCCCGACCCGCAGGTGCTGCACATCGTTCCGCAGGAGTTCGCGATGCGCCATACGGCCTATCCGATGATTCCGCTGCGCCGCAACGACGATCAGCTCGTGGTCGCGATGGCCGA
>JAYTGR010000426.1:0-5195 GCA_043733205.1 Chthonomonadaceae bacterium | reverse complement strand
CGACGGGAGTGCGCACAATGCCGCCGATCGCCAGGATCGCCGCTTCCGGCGGATTGACGATGGCGATAAACTCGTCCGCGCCCATCATCCCGAGATTGGAGACGCTGAACGTGCCACCGCTGTAGTCGGCGGGCGTCAGCTGGCCGTTCCGCGCTTTACCGATGAGCGCCTTGGCTTCGGCGGAGATCTGGCGCAGGGTCTTTGTATGGCAGTCGCGTACGACCGGGATGATCAGACCTTCGTCGATACCGACCGCGATGCCGATATGGGCTTCCGCGTAGCGGCGTACGATATTGTCCGAGGTCCAGGTGGAGTTGACTTCTGGCACGCGTCCCAGCGCGGTTGCACAGGCTTTCACGATCAGGTCGTTGACTGTCACTTTGCCTAGTGCAGGATCGGCATTCAGGTCTTTCAGCAGCTTCTGCGCGCGATCCATCTCCACGATCATCGTGACGTAGAAATGCGGGATCGTGGTCTTGCTGAGGACCGTGCGCTTGGCGATCGCCTCACGCATTTTAGACGGTTTCGTATCCTGTCCAGCCAGTACGGGCGCAGCCATCGGCGGCTTCGCCGTGGGCGGAGCGCCGACAGTGGGAGCAACAGGCACTGTGGCCGACTGCTTCTGGAAATCTGTGACGTCCCGTTCTACAATGCGGCCGTTCGGGCCGGAACCCGTCACCTGTGCGATGTCGATGCCCAGCGACTCAGCCACTTTCCGCGCCAGAGGCGACGACTTCACGCGCTCGCCCTGCGGCCCGGTGATCGGCGATGCAGGGGACGCCGGCGCTGTCTCGACCAAAGGCGGCGCTTTTGTCTCGACCACAGGAGCCGTCTTCGTCTCCGCAGCAGCCTTCGCGCCATTGCCAGCCTTCGCAGGCGCGCTTCCGCCCCCAATGATCGCGATCACTTCATTGACGGGAACCGTCTGCCCGACCTGAACGATGATCTTCGTCAGGACTCCGGTCTCATACGCTGCGATCTCGACATTGGCCTTGTCGGTTTCGACCTCGGCGATCGGCTCTCCGGACGTCACCATATCGCCCACTTTTTTGAGCCAAACGTTGATCGTTCCCTCTTCCATTCCGTCGCCCATTTTAGGCATTCGGATCTCTGCCATCAGTTCTCTCTCCGTTCATTCTAAATCACGCCAGTGCGCGTTTGACGGCGGCGACCACATCGTTGTCGGTGGGAATGGCAGCACGTTCCAGATTCTTAGCGTAGGGCATCGGCACATCGGCGCCGCCGACGCGCTCTACCGGGGCGTCGAGGTAGTCGAACGCGCCTTCGTGGATGCGCGCAGAGAGTTCCGACGCGAAACTCACGTTGCGCCACTCCTCCTGTGCCACCACGGCATGGTGGGTCTTGCGCACCGAGGTCAGCACCGTATCCATGTCGAGCGGGACAATAGTGCGCAGGTCGATTACCTCGCACTCGATGCCGTCTTTCGCCAGGGTCTCCGCCGCTTTCAGGCACAGGTGTACCGCGCGTGAGTAGGCGACCAGCGTGATATCCGTACCAGTACGCCGTATCGCCGCCTGGCCGAAGGGAATCATGAATTCCGGGTCTTCCGACACTTCGCCCTGAAATCCGTACAGGCCCGCATGCTCCATGAAGATGATGGGATTGTTGTCGCGGATCGCGGTTTTCAGCAGGCCCTTGGCGTCTTCCGGGAAGGCTGGCAGAACGACTTTGAACCCAGGGGTATGTGCATACCACGACTCCATGCTCTGAGAGTGCTGTGCGGAGAGCTGGGTGCCGACGCCGGCAGGGCCGCGAAACACGACCGGGCAGCTGATGCGGCCGCCTGACATATAGGTGATTTTGGCGGCGTGGTTGACCAGTTGGTCCATCGCCTCTAGGGCGAACGACCAGGTCATGAACTCGGCGATCGGGCGCAGACCCGCCATCGCCGCACCGGTCGCCATGCCCGCGATGCCGATCTCACTGATCGGCGTATCGACGACGCGCATCGCGCCGAACTTCTGCAGCATCCCTTCGGAGACACGGTAGGTGCCCTGATACTGCCCGACCTCTTCCCCGCATAAGAACACATTCGGGTCGCGCTCCATCTCCTCGGTCATCGCCAATCGGAGCGCCTGTTGGTATCGCATAGTCGCCATGAGTTGCTTGGTATCCTTACAAGATTAGGAGAAAACGTTTTCATACAGACTGTCGAGCGGCGGCTCGGGGCTGGCCTCGGCAAATGCAACAGCCTCCTCGACCTCTTCACGCACCTCTTTGTCGAGACGCTCGGCTTCGTCAGGTGAGATCAGGCCCTTCGCTTCCAGGGCGTCGCGCATGCGCAGGAGCGGATCGCGCTGCCGCCACTCGTTGACTTCTTCTTCGTTGCGGTAGGTCATCCAGGCTTTGGTGTTGTCATCGCCGATGCCATGTCCGACGAATCGGTAGCAGTCCATCTCCAGGAAGTAGGCTTCGCCGGTCTCGCGGATGCGGGCGATGGCGCGGTTCACGGTATCGCGTACCGTGAAGAAGTCCATGCCGTCCACTTTTTCACCGGCGATGCCGTGCGCCTTCGCTTTGAGCACGAAGTCGGGCTGGCCGGTGGAGCGATCGACGGAGGTGCCCATCGCGTAGTGATTGTTCTCCAAAATATAAAGAACGGGGAGCTTGTAGAGTCCAACCATGTTGAACGCTTCATGCACCCCGCCCTGGTTCATCGCGCCGTCGCCAAAGTAGCAGACGCAAATGTTGCCTTCGCCCTTGTACTTAAGGGCGAAGCCGACGCCGAGGGAGATCGGAACCGGGCCGCCGACGATGCCATCCCCACCGAGGAATCCCTTGTCGGGGTCGGTAAGGTGCATGGAGCCGCCCTTGCCGAGGGCGCACCCGGTTGCGCGTCCCATGAGTTCCGCCATGATCGCTTTGGCAGAGGTTCCGCAGGCGAGGGCGTGGGCATGATCGCGGTAGGTGCAGAGAACCTTATCGCCGGGAAGCCGCAGCTGGGGGATCACACCGACGACCAGGGCTTCCATGCCGTCGTAACGGTGCAGGTAGCCGCCGATTTTCGCCTCATGAAATTTACGATAGACGGACTCTTCCAGTCGGCGGATCAAAAGCATAAGGCGGTAGATGTCGGTCAGTTCGCTCTTCTGAAACTCATCTTCCGCAGGACGTTCGACAGTCGTGTTAGCCATCCGGTTCTTCCTCTCGTAGGGGATCGCGCTTGGTCGACAGGGGATGCCGTCGGTGCGCATGCGTACGTCCGGCTCGGTCGGTTCACGACGTGCCGGAGTCTTCGATTCCCGATTTTCAGTATACCCGCGTTGGCCTGTTCGCGGCGAGTCCCGGCAAACTTCCTGGGCGGTTCTGTGCGGTTTCGAGAACACATCAAAAGGGAAGAGGCTCTCTCTGTCGCAAGGGAGCCTCTTTGTACCACGTTATTCTACCTTATCGTACCCCGATTTTGTTTCCCTGCACTGGAGAAGCTCAGACGCCAAGGGATTTCAGATAGTCGCGGCTGATGACGATGGAGTCGAAAGGATCGAGTTCGGTGTTATCCTGTTCGGCGACGATGTAGGTGGCGCCGACGGTGTCTGCGGCCACATACGCGCCGCGCAGATCCACTTCGCCCTGCCCCAGCTCCCGGAAGATCGGGCGGGTGATGCCGTCGTCGGCGGTCTCGCGCACGCCGTCTTTGAAATGGAAGTAACCGGCGCGTTTGGCGTGCATGCCGATGAAGTCGATGGGATCCTTGTAGGCGAACCAGACCCAGAACACGTCGATATTGAACTTGACCAGAGCCGGATCGGTCTCCGTGTTCAGGATCTCCATGCCGTTGACGCCGCCCAGATCGTCGAACTCCCAGGCATGGTTGTGATAGTGGAAGATCAGCCCTTCGTCCGCCAGCCGTTTGCCGACTTCATTGAACAGTTTGGCAGACTGCTTGTAACCTTCGGCAGTCTTGGAATCCGCCACCCCCGAACACATCAGATTGCGCACCCCGAGCGATTTTGCGTAGGCGATATGTGCGGCCAGGCGTTCCGGGTTCGCGTAGTCGCCGTAGCCGAAGTGTGCGCCGGAGACGTGCAGGCGGTGCTCCTCCAGCAGACGGCGGGTCGTCTCCTCACCGTGCGATTCGAACAGATTGCCGCCCTCGAATGCGGCATAGCCTGCTTCCGACACATCGCGCAGCACGCCTGCGAAATCGGTGCGATTGCGCTCGCCGAACACAATAAGCTGAACCGATGCGATTGGGGTTGCCATAGTGGATGTTCTCCTTCGATTTCCAGTTCTCCGCGTCTTCTCCCTTTAATACGCCGACGCCCCCGGAAAACCCTGTTCTTTCTCTGTCCGTTTTCCGCCCTTATGAACTTTTCCCGGCGTTTCAACCCCGTGAGCACAAACTTAAGAAGCAGCCGCACTGCTCAGTCTTCTTCGTCTGGAGCTGGGAAGCCGAAGCGTCTGTGCATCATGGCCATCTCGTCCATCTCTTCCTCCGGCATCGCGGGGGTGGGAGTGGGCTGGAGGCGCATCTGCTCCCGCAGCAGGCCGACTTGTGAGAGCATGGCGCTGTCCATCCGGCCTGGCTGCGGGGCGGCGATCCAGCGCATCATCGAGGAGAGGAACAGCTCTTTCAGGTAGGCGAACGAGAACTCTTCGGTGAGCGCGACGATCTCCGCAATGCCGTTCGAGGAGAGTTTCAGGTCCGGTTCCAGCGTCGCGTTCCAGCGGGCGATGTAGGCAGTGCGCTCTTCGGGAGCAGGCAGCTCGAACGTATACTTGCGGTCGAAGCGGCTGGGACGATCCAGAATGGCCGGGTCCAGCCGCTCCGGGTGGTTGGTGGTGGCGATGACCACGACCCCGGTGTTCGAGGCGAAGCCATCGAGTTCATTGAGGAAGAAAGAGCGATTGCGGTCGTTGATGAGCGAGTCGAGGTCTTCCATGATGAGCAGGCAGGGCGTCGTCTGACGTGCCCGCTTGAAAACGGCATGAATCGTCTCGTGGTCCGTCGCATACCGCGCTTTCAGGCTCTTGACGTACAGGCAGGGCTGGTTCAGCTGATTGATCAGCGCTTTGACGGTGTGCGTCTTGCCGTTTCCGGGCGGGCCGAGGAGCAGCACCCCGCGTTTCCAGGGGATGCGATAGCGTTCGTAGACCGCCCGTGCCGCAAAGAACTGCTGAAAGTCCGCCTGAATCTCCGCTTTCAGGACTTCCGGAAGCACCAGATTGTCGAA
>JAYTGR010000425.1:0-13400 GCA_043733205.1 Chthonomonadaceae bacterium | reverse complement strand
CCGCTTCGGAAGAGTTCCCTCGATACAGGCCCTCGCTGCTATTTTGGGAGCAGCCGGGGATCTTTGAGCAGCTCCTGGGCGGCGCGTTCCAGCTGTGTGTCGTGACCGGCGAGGTAAGCAGCGGGGGTGTTCTCCACTAGAATGTCCGGCGGGACGCCCCAGTTCTCCATATCGCGCCCCTCCAGCCACTTCTCATAGAGCAGATTGCGCCACTCGCCGTAACCGATCGGCTTGATCTTCACAGTGCGCGCGCCGGTCTTATCCGCTTTGTTATTGACCAGCAGGGGGACGGTGCGTCCCACCTTTTCGGTCAGCGCTTTGTCGCAGGTCGAATCGGCCTGCACCTCCTGGCCGTCGATGCTGAGGATATAGTCACCGGCGTTCAGGCGGCTCTCCTCATGATCGGCGGGACTGCGGTGCAGCACGGTCCTGACTTTGATGCCGGGGCCTGCGTAAGCGTCGTCATGCCAGATGCCGAGATAGCCCGTTTCGCGCGCAGGCCGTGAACCGCCGCCGCTGAAGCCGGTATGCGAGGAGTTGAGTTCGCCGAGCAGTTCCGTCATGAGGTAGTTGAAGTCCGGCCGCACGGTGACATAGTCCACTTTGGTGCGGTATTTCTGCCGCAGGGCGTTCCAGTCTGCGCCGTGGAACTTCGGGTCGTAGTAGCGGTCGTTGAGATTCTGCCAGGCCTCGTCGAAAGTCGCCTTATAATCGACGAGGCGGTCGATCTCCATACGGACGGTGAACCCGACGGTGCCCATCGCGCCGCCGCCGCGCGGCAGCCAGTGGATCGCGCCGCCGCTGAGAAAGTAGAAGCGCGAGGAGTCGGGCGCCCATTCGAAGTCCCCGATGCTGGTGCCGTTGGTGGTCAGGCGCTGTACCGCGCCGCCGTCTGTGCCGACCTGCCAGAGGTCGCTGGTTCCCAGAGAGCGGGCAGTGAAGACGACCGTTTTGCCGTCCGGCGAGACCGAATAGGCACCAATGCCTTCGTCCAGCCCGACGATCTGTTTGGCCCTCCGCTCGATCTCCTGTGGGGCTGCTTTGACGACGACCGGCTTGTCCTCTTTCTTCTCACCAGGTTTGTCGGCAGGTTTGCCGGCAGGCTTCGGCGCGTCCTCATCCTCGTCGAACTTTTCCTTTTCCCGCTCCAGCGGAACCGTGTAGAGCGTGTAGCGCCCACTGTCGTTGATCGTCTCGATGTCGCGATTGTGGTAGCGGTTGGAGCGGAACGCGAGTTTTTTGCCGTCGGGGCTCCAGGCCATGTCTCCATCGCGGGTCGGATTGTCGGTGAGCCTTTTGGCCTCGCCGCCCTTCTCGATGGTCACCACGAAGATGTCGCCGCGCACGACGAAGGCCATGCGCCTGCCGTCCGGAGAGAGTTCGTACTCGCTGACATTGCTGCCGGAATAGGTGGTATAGGCGGCGTGGGGGCCGCGTTCGTCGGTGCGGCAGAGGATCGGCGGCGCGGTGACAGGCCCGCCTTTCGCAGACGTAACGCCGATGCGGTCGTCGCACTCATAGACGAGATCGCTGCCGCTGCGGGCGATGGCGAGCCAGCGCACGGCATCGGGCGGATGGGTCACGACCTGCGTCGGCCTGCCGCCGTCGCGGGGCTGTTTCCAGACGGTCGCCAATCCCTCGCGTTCGCTGGTATAGAAGACCGTTTTGCTGTCCCTGCTCCAGCAGGGCCACATATCGTTTTTCAGGGCGGAATCGGTATGGCCGACCGTGTACGGGGGCTGCCCAACACCGCAGACACTCCCTGCCGACTGCGCGACCGGGGCAATCTGACGAGCAAGTGTGGCCAGTCCGCCCAGGCGGTCGACTTTCTCGCAGGTCTGGACGCACAGGATATGTTCCGAGAGGGCTTGAAGCAGCTGGATATGGCAAGGTGTCTCGTGGAGTTGGACTCACGAGTCGAAGCCCGGCACTGTGTAGAGAACGGCAGGCTGATTCTTTCCGAATTTCCCCACCTATCTCTCCAAACACGTATCGAAAACTTCGATCAGGCAATCAGCTGACGCAGCCGAACATAGACATCCAGGCAGGAAGCACCTGCCAAGGCAGAAATCTATGTTTCGGAGCTTGGCCCGTTCATTGGGTTTCAATGCTGATCTGGGAGCACAGTTTCAGCGCACACAGGCGATCACCCAGCGCACTCCAGCAGACCTGCTTTCATGACCTGCGACAGCGGTTTTGATGGCTATGTGTTGCTGCATGGTATAATGACGGTGGCTGAGGCGAGAGAAGCGAGACAGAGAACTGCCATGAAGCAAGCGATGACCGTCGTAGTCGGCATGCGGGTGCGTCTGCGGAAGAAGCATCCCTGCGGCGGCGACGAGTGGACGGTAACGCGCACTGGAGCCGATATCGGCATGGTATGCGAAGGCTGTGGGCGCCGGGTGATGCTGGAACGCGAGGATTTTGAACGCCGCGTTCGACTGGTCGTCACCGTTCCGCCCGCTGCCGAGACCTCCGCCGGAGAACAATGAAAACATGAATTTGAACTTTCCGCCTCTTCGCGGAGCGCGCTGGTGGGCGCTGGGCGGAGCCGCGATGCTGGGTGCCGTCGGACTATGCGCCCTGCGAATGCCGGAGCAGGCACCGGTCCGATCCCGGTATGTATCCCAGGTCGGTTTTGCTGTCCGAGCGGCGAAATACCAGGTGCCGCCTGCCGAACCGCTGCCGATCGTCATTGAAGCCGATGCAGCGCAGCGCGGCCAGGACGACCCGAACACCCTGAAGGCCGTGCAGGAGGCGATCCTTGCCGGTGACCCGAGCCCGATGCCGCCGACGTCTGCTCCCATCGAGCTGGCCGGTTCCGAAGCGGCCTGGATGCTTTGGGGACGGCTCCGAACGACGCCTGCGCCCGTCTCCGTGCCGCCGGATGCCGGGGTCGCGGCTTATGCGTTTCACTCGGCGCAGGGCATGACCCTCTGCCTGGTCAGCCGCTCCACAGAAAAAAAACTGCTGCGCCTGCAGATTCGGCTCCCTCGCGGCGTCTATAAAGGTGAACGTCTGCTGTTCTCCCCACCGAATCTGGTGGTGCAGGCGAATTCCACCCGCCGCGCGCAGCCTGCAGAGGGCCGACTGCGCACGGTCTCGGACGAGGGACAGGCTGCAGACGCTGTTCAGACCGTTCCACGGATGCAGCTGGAACGGCTCCAGGGACGGACGCTGAACGCGACAGCCGTGGTCCGTAAACCCTGTACGCTTCTGCCCGGTCAGGTCTGTTTTTACCGCTACACCGATGTAGCTCAGGCCGCCCGCGCCGCACTGAACGAAACCTACGACAGCCTGCATGCCATGGCTCTCAAATCGCCCAATCCCGCGCGCAGACTGCGCCATATTCTCGAAGAGGGCGAGGGAGCGCGCGGCAGTCTTTCCTCCGGCAGCGGCAGGGACAGCGGCGCCCGCCTCTCCGGTATTCATCGTCTGCTGCTGCTGACGGCGCAGGTGCAGTCGATGCAGCGCAACTATCAGCAGCGCGGTGTCGTCGATGCGGACCAGGGGGCGGCGGTCATGGGAGCCCTGGAGCGCCTGACCGATGCGCTGGCCGAGACCAGCGCGGCTCTGCTGGAGCTTGTGCCGCAGATCACCGTTCGCGAAGAGAGCGCGGCAGTCTCTCCTCCGGCCGTGCCCTCGGCTGCGGAAGCGCAGCCAGCCGCGCGTCTGCTTGTCGTCACGGTGTCGCTGTCCAACCTGGGGCGTCAGAGCCCCGGAATGGTCAAACTCGGACTGGACACGGCGGCTCTGCCGCGCGGCGTGGCCTGCGAGCCGGACGATCCGGCTTATTTCGGCGCGGTGCATCCAGGGCAGTCGGTGCGCGCCACCTTCCATGTCCGCTGTCCTGCGGGGATGCTGCTCCCGACCGATCGCTGCGGCGGCGATGTCTCCTATTTCGTTTCCGGGACACCCGCTCACCTGCGTATTCGCGCCTGGTAATCATCGGGCAAACATTTTGCCGTGTGAGTGGGGACGCCGCTTGCTCCGTCCCGCTCTCCTCTTCCTTCCGATACCGATAAGGGTGAATCAACTATGCGTACTCGTCTGCCTGCTTTCGTCTGCTGCCTCCTGCTTGCTGTCTGCTGCCTGCTGACGGCCGCCGCGCCGGTGCGCGCCGACATCAAATTGACGCTCGATAAGAAAGACGGCGCCAGCATCAGCGACGTCGCCAGGATCGTCGCGCGCGCGGACAGCGCAGACAATATCGACAAAGTCGAATTCTACGTGGACGACCAGCTGCGCTACACCGGGCCCAGCATTCCCTATGCCTTTACCTGGGATACCATTCCCGAGAAAGAGGGCATGCATATCCTGGCGGTTACGGCCTTCGACAGCAACGGGAAGACCAAAAAACTCAGCATTACGCTCAATATCGACAACGAAATCGTGCTCGGCGGCGATGCGCTCGCTCAGAAAGCGGACGACGCCCTCAAAGCCAGCGATCTGCCGACCGCCATGAAGTACTGCCGCCGCGCCCTCAAAGCCGATCCCGGCAATGCCGAAGGCTCCCGCGTTCTGGCCGGCATCTATGCCAGCGAAAGTGACTGGGACAAAGCCGTCACCACGCTGGAAAAATCCAGGAATTCCGCCGACAGCGCCAGGACGATGCTCACCCTTGCGACCTACAAAATGCGGCGCGCACTGCGGCCGGAAAATGCGCCCATCTTCTTCACCGAACTCGATTCGATCTACAGCCTGCGGCGGCAGGCCGCCGATATGCATACGGCGGAGGTCGTCAAGCAGAACCCCGCCGATACGCCCGCCAGCCACGAAGCCATCGGCGACGCCCTCCTGGCGGCAGGACACTATCACGACGCCGTGCTGGAGTATCGCAAGTCCGGCGCTAAAGACAACGCTCCCGCCACCAGCGTCAACCGCTACGCGCTGGCGACACTGTACGACGGAACCCCGGAAGCCGCGCTGGAGATCCTGCATCTTGCGGAGGTCAACGGCATGAAGCCGGATGCCGCTACCCGCTCCATCCAGGGACTGGCGCTGCTGCGGGCGACCAAATACGAGGAGGCGCGCGCGACGGTCGCCGCAGAGGCTGCCGCGAACTATCCTGCCGCTCTGGATGTCGCTGTTTATGCGGACACCGCTCTGGGCAAACATGTTCAGGCGCACGCCGAAGCGCAGGCGGCGGCGAAGCTGCTGCCGAACGCGCCGGAGAGCTTCTATGCGCTGTCCATGACCCTGCAGAAAATCACGGAGCAGGAGGAGGCGCTCAACACGACCCTGAGCCTGGTTCCTTTCCAGGCCGCGCCTTATCTCGATTTCGCCGCCCGGGTCGCAGTGGAAAAACAGCCGGATCGCTATGAGCGCGCCATGAAGTTTGTCGATTTTGTCCTGAAACGGGAGCCTGACAACGCCAACGCCCGCGTTCAGAAAGCGCTGCTGCTGCTTCAGACGAACAAATTGAAAGAGGCAGGGGGAGTCCTCGAAAAACTGGCGGAGGGAAGCCGGCAGTCCCCGGACGTCTTCTCTGCCCTGAGCGTCTACTGGCAGATGGCCAGCAAGCCGGGCAGCTCGAAACAGTATACCGATGCCGCCCACCAGATGGACAAAATACGCTTCGACCGACCTTTCTCGCCGACGCCCATGGAACTGATGTACGATCTGAACCGCCGCTACCGCTACCGAATCGGCTTCTTCCTGACCCCTGCGACGCTCTACCCGCCGAAGGCGGTCGCCGTGACGACCGCCGCCCCGTAATCGCGCCTTCGCCCGGCGCAAAGCGCACGGCCTCCCTCTCATCCAGGATGAGAGGGAGGCCGCTTTGTGTCGAGACCGGAGAACGAACCTATTTCAACCCACTATTTCAACCCACTATTTCACCTCTTCGACCTCTTCGACCTCTTTGAGGGCATCCCGCAGCTTGTCGGCATCGCCTACGACGACGATCGCCACGCCGTCCGCGAGAAAGTATCTCTGCGCCACACGCTGCACGTCGGCGACGGTCACGGCATCGATGCGGGAGGGAAAGGCGGAGAGATAGTCGGGCGGCAGGCCGTAGAGTTCACGGCTGAGAAGGTTCCCTCCCACCCCGGCCTGGGTGACGAGCCCCAGCACAAAGGTGCCTTTGAGGAAAGATTTAGCCTCCTTCAGTTCGGTATCCGAAACCGGAGCCGCGCGCATCTGACCGATCAGCCGCAGCATCTCCTTGAGAGCCGGCGCCGTGACGTCGGTCCGGGTCTGCGCGCTGGCGACGAAGTCGCCTGCCAGAGAGTTGCGGTCGAGGACGCTGCTGACATCGTAGGCATAGCCCAGCCGCTCCCGGACATTGGAGAAGAGACGTGAACCGAAGCCTCCGCCCAGAATGACGTTGGCGACCGTCAGAGGATAGAAGTCGGGATCGCCGCGCCGGATCGCCAGATTGCCGAGCAGGATATTGGACTGCACAGATCCGGGTCGATTGACCAGATAGATGCGGCGGGCCGCGAGTTTGGGCGGAGCAGGATAGGCCGCTGCACTGGCTTCTGTGACCGCTGCCGTCCAGCTGCTGAACGCCTTCGTCAGCTGCGCAAAGGCGGCGGAGGGCTTGATGTCGCCGACTACGACAAGCACCGCGCCGCGCGGCGTATAGTGTGCCTGATAGAACGCGCGCAGCTTCTCAGGGGTCAGAGCCTGTACCGCCGCTGCCGTGGTTGCAGAGACGCCATAAGGATGCGGCCCATAGATGACTTTGCTGAACTCCTGCGACGCCAGGAAAGCCGGCTGCTGCCGCTGGAGCGCCAGCGACTGCAGAGTCAGCTGCTGGTAGGTCGCCAGTTCGTCCGGCGGAAAGGCAGGGTGCAGCACCACATCGGCCATGATCTCGGTCAGGCGCGTGAAGTTTTCCCTCAGCGCGGACGCTCCAACGGTCGCGGCGTCCTTGCCAGCCGTCACCGTCAGGGTGCCGCCCAGGCTGTCCACCGCCTCCTGCAGCTGCAGACTGTTGAATTTGTCGGTCCCTTCCGTCATCAGGCTCGCAGCGGCCGCAGCCAGGCCGGGCATGTCCGGCGTATCCAGCACGCTTCCGGCCAGCACGCCCAGGCGCAGTGTCACGACCGGGACGGTATGGCTTTCGACGACCACGATTCTGAGGCCGTTCGGGAGCGTTTTGGTCTGCTCCTTCGATAGCACGAAGGGGCGCACGGGCAGATCCGGCGGCGGAGCGCCTGCGCTGCTCTGTGCCTGCAGATTCCGCGTGGGCAGAACTGCCAGCATGCCCCAGACGGCTGGCAGGAGAACGTATTTCCAGATTCGCATCAGCGTTTGCCTCCCGCAGCCTGCGCCGGAGCGCCTGCGCCTGCCTTCACTTCCAGCACGGATCTGTTCTGTGGGGTGAAATATTTTTTAGCGACGGCCTGCACCTGTTCCGGCGTCACGGCCATGTAGTGTTCCAGCTCCGTATTCACAAGATTGGGATCGCCCTGAAACACCGTGTAGTCGGCGATGGCGATGGCGCGCCCCAGCATGGTGTCCAGCCCCCCAAAACCGAATCCGCCTCCCGTGTAGCGGCCGGCGCGCAGGCGTGTTTTGATGCGATTCAGTTCGTCGACGCTCGGAGCGGACTGCTGAATCGCCTCGATCTGCGCGGTAACCGCCTGCTCCAGGTCGGCTGCCTTGACATTCGGGGGATAGATGCTGATGAGATCGATGAGGCTTGGTCCACGCTGGCTCTGAAGCCCGCCCTGGATCTGAAGCGCGAGCCTGCGTTTTTTGACGATCTCCTGATACCCCCGCGAACTGTCTCCCTGAAAAAGAATGTCACAGAGAATATCCACGGCATAACGGTCGGGATCGCCAAGCGAGGGGCCGTGCCATGCCATCAGCAGTGCCGGTACGCGCGCCAGGGGATCGGTGAAGGTATCGCGCTTTTCGGCGGTCTGGGTCGGTTCGGTCAGATCGGGTTTGGGAGGAGTCGGCTGCTTCGGAATGTCGCTGAACGCACGCGTTATCAGCTCCCGGGCCTGCCTGGGATCGAAATCGCCGACCAGCACCAGGGTCGCATTATTGGGCGCATAGTAGGTCTTGAAGAACGACTGCACATCGTTCAGACTCGCCGCATCGAGGTCGGCCATCGAGCCGATGGTCGAGTGCTGATTGGCATAGTTGGAGTACGCCAGCTCCGGCAGACGCACAACGATGGCGTTGGAGTAGGCGCGGTTGTCGAAACTGAGCCTTTTCTCCTCTTTCACGACCTCCTGCTGATTCTTCAGGTTATCGGGCGTGACCGCGAGAGAGCGCATGCGATCCGCCTCCAGCCAGAGGAGCGTCGGCAGCTTTTCCGCAGGGACGGTCTCGACATAGGTGGTGTCTTCCGAACGGGTAAAGCCGTTCATCACCCCGCCGGCAGCGCCGATGATACGGGGATGTTCGCCCTTGCCGACATGCGCGGAGCCCTGAAACATCATGTGTTCGAAAAGGTGGGCAAAGCCGGTATGGCCCTGCAGTTCATTGCGGGAGCCGACATTGTAGGCCAGGGCCAGCCCGACGACCGGAGTGGAGTGGTCTTGAGACAGAATCACCTTCATGCCGTTCGGCAGCCGATACTGCTCGATAGGGTAGTGGGGAGCCTTCTGGGCCGCAGCGGTCATGGCTGCCGCCAGCAGAGTGAGGGCCACTCCCTCTTTCAGGAACTTCATCGTAGGGATGCTCCTTATAAGGTTAGGTTGATGTGCGGATCGCACCTTGTAGTTTACCATGCGGCAGAAGATTAGGGAAACCCCTGGAAGGAATGAGGGTTTCTCCCGATGCAGGCCGGCAGGGTTAGAGGGGATAATAGACCTGTAAGCGCGAAAGAAAAAGGGAGTGTTCCCTTGAGGAGTATTGTTCAAGATGCAAGCGATCCACATTCTGCTGGCCGACGACGACGTAGTGATACGCCAGTGTCTGCGTCGTGCGGTGGAAGCCGATCCGCGCCTGCAGGTCAAATGGGAAGCGGACAATGGTCTGCAGGCTCTGCTGCTGGCAAAACAACATCATCCGCATCTCGTGCTGATGGACGCGGAAATGCCGCGTATGGACGGTATTGAAGCGACGCGGTGTCTGAGGCAGTGCAATCACGAGACGCGTATCGTCGTTCTCAGCGTCTACGACCACTGTCGGGCCGCTGCGCTCGCTGCCGGAGCCGACGCTTTTCTGGTGAAAGATGCGGGCTGTGACGCGATCCGCACCGCGATCCGCAATCTTTTCGAAGTGACCGAATAGACAAGGTTTCCTGTCCGCGTGCGCCCGGATGCGCATTCTCCGCGACAGACGACTATAGAAGGAGAAGGAGGAGAATACCATGGATACCATGACAATAAATGCGGGTTCTCAGCAGGAGTTCGAGCGGCTGTTTCAGCGCAGCCAGCGCCGCGCCTACAATCTTGCCTATCGCCTCACCGGGAATGCTGCCGATGCCGAGGATGTCGCGCAGGACGCTTATGTCCGCGCCTGGCACAATTTCGAGAGCTACGATGCGTCCCGGTCCTTCGAGGGCTGGCTGTTCCGGATCATCACCAACCGGGTGATCGACCTGCGCCGCCGCCAGAAACGTGTGCCCATGTATTCGCTCGATACGCCGATCTACGGCGACGAGGAAGGGCAGCCGCTGGCGCACGAGTTCGCAGCGCCCAACAGCAATCCGGAAGAGATCGTGATCGGTCCGATCCTGGAAGAGAAACTTCAGAGTGCGCTGGCAGCCCTGCCTGACGACTATCGCACCGCCATTCTGCTCTGCGATGTCGAACAGCGCTCCTACCAGGACATCGCGGCGACCATGCACTGCGCCATCGGCACCGTGCGTTCGCGCATCCACCGCGCCCGGGTCATGCTGCGCAAGCATCTGGAGACAGGCGCCGCTCGTCCCCGCTCCCGCCGGACCACCGTACAGCCCGCGCTGAACTACGATCTTCGGACCGCCTGAGCGCCATAACTGCATAAATAGGCCGCCGAATAGTTTCTACGCACGCTCGCCACAGCGGACTGTCAGTCCGTCGTAGGCGAGCGCTGTGTTGGGGGGAAGCTGCGCGTTGACGGCGTCGTGTTCGAAGTGATGCGAGAGATGCGTGAGGTAGGCCGCCTGGCGGGGTTTAAGCTCTGCGATGACGTCGAGCGCCTGATAGAGGCCGAAGTGCGTGGCATGCGGCTCGAAGCGCACGGCATCGAGAATCAGAATGTCCAGATCGGCAAGCTGAGCCATGGACGCGGGGGGAATGTAGCTGACATCCGTCACGTAGGCGATGCTGCAGGCCGGTTCTGCCGCCGTGGCGGGCGCATCGAAACGATAGGCGAGCACAGGCAGTCTGCCGTGCATGACATAGAAGGAACGAATCCGCAGTCCGAACAGTTCGAACTCCGACTCGATCGGGTGCAGTGTCAGACGCGGTTTGCCGCCGCCCTTCTGCGTCTCTTTAAAGATATAAGGGTAGATACGGCGGATATCGTCCAGTGTCTCCGCATCGCCATAGACTGGAATCTCCCGATCCATCAGGTCGTTGAAGCGGCGCAGATCGTCGAGGCCGAAGATATGATCGGCGTGGGTATGCGTGAAGAACACGGCATCTACCTGCCGTACATCGAAGGCCAGGCTCTGCAGACGCAGTTCGGGCGTCGTATCGACGAGAATAGCTTTTCCCTCGTGGCGCACCAGGATCGAGGGCCGAAAGCGCTTATTGCGGGGGTTGGAGGAGCGGCAGACCTCACAATCGCACCCGATCATCGGGACACCGTGCGAGGTGCCGCTGCCCAAAACAAGAATTTCCATGAGGATTCCGTCACTTAGATTAATCTGGGATTACGGTGCGTCCGGCCGCAAGGGCGGCTTCCGGGCCGTCCGGCAGGTTCAGAACGACGGCCTGGCCGGTGGCGGCGGAGAGATAGGCAGCTTCCACGACCTCGACCACATGCGCGCCGTGCTCGCCGGGGGAGAACAGCGGAGCGAGCCCCTGGATCGCGTTCGCGAAGTTGCCGACCGGCGTCCCAACGGGAATCAAATCGGCCTCTTTGAACCTCTCCGGCTCCCGTCCGGCCTGCGTGATGGTGGTTTCAAAATCGAAGTTCCTGATCTGCACCATGCCGTTGGCGCAGCCGAAGATATTTAGCACGCGCCGCTGGGGATACTGGCTGTCACCGATAGCGTTGAGCGTTCCGACCGCGCCGTTCTCGAACTCGACGCAGAGCGTGGCCCGCATATCGGAAGGCGTGTTGTCCATGAAAGCGGTTACGCGGCGAATCCGCTCCCCGGTGACCCAGATCAGTTCGGAGACCATGTGCGGGCCGCCGTCGACGAAATAGCCTCCGCCGTTGAGTTCCGGATCGGCACGATAGGAGGTCGGCGGCACGACACCGGGCAGATTTGCCGGCTGCGGGCCGCGCCCGAACAGGTGGCTCGCCGTGCCCGACCAGTAGAGAGAAACGCTCTCCAGCGGCCCCATTGCCTCGCTCGCAAGCGCCCGTCGGGCGCGGTGGCAGTGCGCCCAGTAGGGTGGGTTCAGAGCCACGCCCAGATGCAGGCCCTTCTTCCGTGCCAGTCGAACGAGTGCGTGGGCGTCCTCGCTTCGAAGGGTCATCGGTTTTTCCAGCAGAACATGCAGGCCCTTTTTCAGGGCCGCCTGCGCCTGCTCGAAGTGGAGGGAGTTCGGCGTCGCGATCAGGACCGCATCCAGCGGCGCTGAGGCGAGCATCTCCTGCCAGTCGGCGAAGCCGTTCTCCGGCGCGACCTCGAAATGCTCGGTCATCCGCGCCAGAGCGTCGGGATCGCGTCGGCAGAGGGCTGCCAGCGTCAGGTTCGCGCATTTTTGCACGTCCGGCAGGTGCCGTCGCGAGACAAACGAGCCCGCACCGATCACGCCCAACCGCACCGGCGCCGCTGGTCCGCTTCCCGCCTGTGTCGTCTGTTCATTCCTCATGGGTTCTCTCCGGTTTCAAAGGATCGCGCGCTCGGTCAGGCTCTTCCCATCTCTTCCCATCTCTTACCGTGCAGGCCACTGCGTGCCTTCCAGCTCTGCGATTGCGCCGCTGCCGGTTTGGATGCTGTGCTGCAGCACGGCCCCAACGCGTATCTCCTCCCGCGTGGTCAGCACACTGCAGGCCATATAGAGGAGCAGGAAAAGGAGGCCCAGACCCGCGCTGACTTCCGGCATATTGCGCAGCAGGGTGGTTTCCACCTCCTGTTCGCGCTGTGCGCTGTAGTAGAGCATGGAGATCAGGACGACCACCGGTCCGGCGACCGACAGCAGGACAGCCACAACCTGCATCGTGCCGGAGGTGGAGAGCGCCCCAGGCGGCTCCAGGAAGCGCTCCGGTGAATCGGGATCGCCGCCGGTATAAGAGAGCGTGTGCAGGACGCCGCGCATCCCCCCGAAACCTCCGCCCCACTGGGTCTGCATGGCCACCGCCAGGAAAATGAGAACGACAGTAACGACGACGATGGCGGGAATCAGCGGATTGTCACGGCGCTCTCCGAGCATGGGAGACATGCGGCGCTGGCGCCGCGCCAGGGCCACTCCAACAACGCCGAGGAGGAACATCTCGATGGCATTGGCAAGAAGCACATTTCCGGCGATCCACCAGGAGGTCAGGCTCTTCGCCTGGCGGGCAGGCGTCGCATAGTCCCCCTCGACGCTTTTGTCCAGAATGGATCGGGCGCGGCGGGCGGCATCGAACTCGGTCTGCGCGCGGCCTGCCTCGGCCTCATGTCCGCTCTGCTTCAGGAACGTCAGGAAGGCATCCCGGCGAATCGTGTTTTTCTGGTCCGGGGGCATATCTCCGGGCAGGGCGAGCGGCGCTGCGCCGCCGGGCCGCAGCCACTGCAGTTCCGACATCTCGGCGCCGTAGTAGCCGCCCCGGAGGGCGCTCGAAAAGGTGCGTACCAGCGCACCGCACTCGATGCCAGCCTGGCGCAGGGCGATGCCCTCTTCCAGTTTTCCAGCTTTTTCCATATGCGCGGCTGTGAAGACGGTCATGCGGGCGACGTTTCGCAGCTCTTTCAAGTGCGGCAGAGCCACGGAAGCCTGGAGAATAGTATGAATGGCCGCACTGCGGCCGCCGAAAGCCTGGGTGGCGAGGCGCCATACCGCCTCGTTCTCTTCGATGGTGTAGTCGTCCCATTTCGGCTTCCGAGCGGCACGGCGTACGGCGGCGACCGCATCGTCGTCTCGATGCGCTGCAAAGAGGCCGACCGCGCGCATCATCGGGAAATAACCGTTTTGAGGATCCAGCTGTTCGCCTGCTTCGGCATCGTGATCGAAATTGGCAAACGCATCCGGGGTGGCGAGCTGAAGGTCCGGGGCCGCCGTATACTGGGAAGCGTGCCCGTACATAAAGGTTTCGTATTCGTTGTCCCGTCTGATAACGATGTCGCTGGCGGTTTCCATTCTCAGGATATGCGCGTAGAGCCCCGGCGTGGTCGGAAACACCGGAATGAT
>JAYTGR010000424.1:0-1758 GCA_043733205.1 Chthonomonadaceae bacterium | reverse complement strand
AGCGGCGTGTCCGCAGCACAGGGCAGGGCAAAACAGCACGGCAGGCAGCGCAGGCAGAATCTTCTTAACATGAAAAGATCGCTTTCCAAGGGGAAGTTTGCGTTCCGTAAAGGAGGCAAAGAGAGTGACGTCCCCGTACTTTCTCTGCTGCGAAAGGCCTTCCCTGCGTCTATGACAATATTTAACATGCTGTTAACATGCTCTTAATCTTACCTTAATATCGACGCCCCATACTTTCATCTTGGTTACCAATTTCTCAACTTTCGAAAGGAGAACCCCCTTTGAGCAAACACAAAGGTTTTACTCTCATTGAGCTGCTCGTCGTTATCGCCATCATTGCGATCCTCGCTGCTATTCTTTTCCCGGTCTTTGCCCAGGCCCGTGAGAAGGCCCGCCAGACTTCCTGCCTCTCCAACATGAAACAACTGGGCCTGTCCCTCACCATTTACGCTCAGGATTATGATGGCACTCTGCCCATGACATCCTGGGAAGTCGGGGCGCTGAAGTCGAAGATCCACTGGTCATATCTGGTACAGCCGTATGTCAAGAACCTGCAGATCTTCGTCTGCCCCTCTGACCCGACGCCGGTCGTTCCGAAGAACCGTATCTGTGGCCCCATCGATACCATCGGCGTCTCTCTCTGCGACGAACAGGCTCCCAAGTTCTCATATATCAACAACTACAACGTGATGCCCGCGCACGACTGGCTTTGCCCGCAGGAATCCGCCATCGAAAAGCCCGCCAATACCATCGTTCTTTCGGAGCGCCGCAACAATATGAACGATGCCGCTATGACCTTACTCGGACAGTGGAAGGGTTCCTCTCCGTTCGTTTCGACAAGTACAGCGCATGGCACGAGCAAGGGAGGCGGACAGATCTGCCCTGGCGATACCTATGTCCCGGCAACGCTTGCGCAGGTACAGGCTGCCCTTCTGCCATCCAATAGCAGCGACAGTCCGGAACTTGTGCGTGTGAAGTTCGACCGTCACGCGGGCGGCTCCAACTACAACTTCTTCGACGGACATGCCAAATGGTATCGCCTGGAGGGAACGATCGATCCGAACAACTTCCAGTGGGGCGACCACTGGTATCCGACACCGAACCCGTCTCCCTTGTCTGCCTCTTCGTGCCATTAGCCTTTTCCGAACTCCTGAGAACTCGATGCCGAAACTCCGTCCGCAGCGATCTGCTGCGGACGGAGTTTCTGTAGTATTTTCGCTTTGTGTGCAAGTACAGTCTGCTCAAGTACGTCCCTGTGTCTCATCGGCTGCGTCAGGATGCGCGGATTACTCCTCGGAAATCGGCGGGAGTGCCCTGATAGCCGGGGAAGACACGCTGCAGACCCTGCGCTCCGAGATGCCTGACGGCGATCTCACCGAAGACCGTGCGGAAGTCTGTGGTCAGGGCGAGATCCCGGTTCTCGTAGAGCTGCTCCTCCGACAGTCCCGGCCATTTGCCGAGCACTTTGCCTCCGTTGACGGCACCGCCGAGCGCGAAGAAGCAGGTGGCGTGCCCGTGGTCCGTGCCCTGATTACCGTTGGAGCGCACCGCGCGTCCGAACTCGCTCATCGTCAGGATGACGACGTCGTCCATGCGGTCGCCGAGATCGGCATAGAGTGCGGCCAGTCCCTGTCCGAACTCCCGCAGCTGCTGTGTCAGGCGCGGGCCTTCGTTGACATGGGTGTCCCATCCGCCCATCTCCGCGAAGGCGACTTCGACGCCCACGTCGGCTTTGACCAGCTGTGCGATCTGTTTGAG
>JAYTGR010000423.1:0-1758 GCA_043733205.1 Chthonomonadaceae bacterium | reverse complement strand
TGATCGTAGAGGTGTTGGAAAGCTTCGCGTGTCAGCATAGGTATCCTACGAGACGAGAAGGCAAAAGATTCCCGGCGATTTCAGGCTGGACAGTAACTACAGAAGTTGAATAAGCCTGCTTTCAGGCGGCCGCGAAACGCGCGGTGGAGGAAACGGATGGGACTCTCATTCCGTAAACAGGTTATGAAAATGGAGTTTATCCGCGCTGGCGTCGAACAGATCGAGGCTGTCTACGACATTATAGATCAATGCCGTAACGAGCTGACGGCTCGCGGTATCCTGCAGTGGGACGCGCACTACCCGAACCGAGTCTTCTTCGAGAAGGCCGTGACAGACAGCACTCTGTTCGTTCTCAGAGAGGACGAGGCGGTCACAGGCATCGTCGTGCTGGACGAATGCCAGGCGTCCGAATGGAACACGGTTCGTTGGCAGAAAGGCACGGGGGCGATACTGGTTGTCCACTCGTTAGCAGTTCTGCCTGCAGCGCAGGGCAGGGGATATGGGACCGCCTTGTTAGGATTCTGTGAAACCTTCGCTCGTAAGGCAGGCTATGCGAGGCTGCGCCTGGATGCCTATTCCGGGAACGCAGCGGCGCTGCGCTTCTACGAACGGCACGGCTACACACTGCAGGGCGAGATCGAACTGACGTTCAAGCCGGCGGGACATCGGAGATACTGCTGTTACGAGAAGCTGCTGACCGAGGCCAAGTATGATAAGACCTTACCATAGCGGCGATACCGACGCCATCGTAGAGGTCTGGTATACGGCTGCCGTGATTGCACACGATTTCGTGCCGGACTCCTTCTGGCAGGAAGAAAGGGATGCTCTCAAAGAGACCTATCTTCTTATGGCGCAGACCTGGGTTTATGAAAGCGATGGCAGGGTAGTCGGCTTTCTATCGCTGCTGGAGGATGAGATAGGCGGTCTCTTTGTTCTGCCCGCCTTTCAGGGGCATGAGATCGGGACACAGCTCGTTCGGCACGCGAGAGCGCTGCGGGGCGGTCTGTTTCTGCGGGTTTTCAAGCAAAACATCAAGGCACGCCGGTTCTATGAGAAATGCGGATTCGCTGCGGCCGAAGAGACCCTGCACGAACCGACCGGCTGTATTCTCATAACGATGCACAGCAGATAGAGGCTGGAGGTTAGAGGGACGGCCGTATGGGGTGCCGCGATCCTCTGTCAAGGGTCTAATATAGGTTCTGAGAGGGCTGAAGTCCCTGCCCGATTTTAGCCCGTTCCTGTTCCGGGCAATCGAGCAGGGACTTCATGGGTGTCACGCTAAGAGGCGTTTTTCAGCTTCTGCGCCAGCTGCTTCTGGCTGTCCGAGCCGGTCGCGATGATCCTGTTCAGGGCAGCGGTGGTCGCTTTACTGCGCACTGCGGGCAGAGACTTGTTATTCTTTTTCTGCTCGGCGGCGAGGTAGAGGACGGTATCGGCTGCATCGGACCCGACCGTCGGATTGTCGAGGAGAGTGGCGGCCTGCTCGACGGAGGAGGGGAGCCGGCATTCCCCCAGCACACTGAGCGCCTGTCGTTTCTCTTCCGGGCGCTCGGCCAGCGGCAGGATCAGGGCGATCTTCATCACCTTCTGGTCGGCGGGCATACGGTCGTCCTGTCCGACAAGGCGCAGGTAGCCCCGAACGGATTCGACCCGCAGCGACTTGTCTGCGGAGGTCTTTGCGACATACTGCAGCGTCGGCAGGGGGCGCGTATCCGCCCACGAATTGGCCAGCAGAGTGACAGCGGCCTGTTTGACTTC
>JAYTGR010000422.1:0-1761 GCA_043733205.1 Chthonomonadaceae bacterium | reverse complement strand
TCGCGCCACGTTTGAGAAGTTCCAGCGCCATTTCCGGGCTGTCCTGCGCAGCTGCCTCCGTCAAAGGCGGGTCTGTCTCCGAGTTCGCGGAGGCTCCGTAGTGCAGGAGCAGCTTCGCGCTGTCGAACTGCTGTTCGGCGATCGCGAGGAAGAGCGCATCGGCTCCTGGAGAGTGCGGCCCGACCTTTGCTCCGTGCTTTAGGAGCAGTCGTACCGTTTCGAAACCGCCATATTCCGCCGCTTCATCGATCGGACTGCTGTATTCTCCGCCGGAGTTCACATCGAATCCCAGTTCGATCAGGATCGAGACTACCTTCGTGTTGCCGTCTATACAGGCAAAGTACATTGCGTTCGCGCCCTGACGTTTCCCCCGCATCTGAGTAGCGTGGAGGTCCGCGCCGTGTGCCAAAAGCAGTCTGGCCATCTGCGGGCTTTTCACGTAGAGTATGGGAGGCTCCGATCCCGCATCGCGAGTAGACGCGCCGTGCCGCAAGAGAAGTTTGACGAGAGCGATGTCATCGTTAATCACTGCGTCATCGAGCGGGCTGTATTCCGGAGGGTACCCAAGCCACTCCCGCTTCGCGTTGGGTAGTACGCCCGCTGCCAGCAGTTCCTGCGTCAATTCGAGAAAGCCGCCTTCGGCGGCGGCGGACAGCAGGGCATATCCCTCCTTTGAGTTCGGGTCATATCTTACCCCGTTCGCCAGCAGCAGATGGAAAATCTCGGTTCGACGCTTGTGGTTCAGGGCCGGGAAGACCCCGGCGTTCTGTACGTTGGGAGGTATGTATCGGCCTGTGCCTTCCAGCGTGGCCAGAAGGACTGCTGTCCCGTCGACACTCTGTCTGCGAAGGTCTGCCCCGTGCGCACAGAGGCTCGTCACTATCTCCAGATTGCCGTTGTAAGCGCCGAAGCTGACGAGTGGATATCGATCATCCCCACTGGGAGTGTCAAGCTCTGCATTCACATCATTCGCGCCTGCCTTCAGAAGTGCCGTAGCGATTGCGGTGTCATCCACCTGAACGGCAATCGCGAGAGAGGAACGTGACAAGTTCGCGGAGGTAGGAGAGCGTCTGAACATCCGTTTCAGAAGGAATCTCATTTCCTCCCAGAACGTGCGGCGGCCCGCTGCAAAGTCGCACACATTTGGGTCCGCTCCCTCCTGAAGCAAGCGAACGGTCTTAACCTCATCCCTGGCGGCCTGTTGCTTGAGCGCATTCAATTTCTGATTGTGCTTATCGTACGCGGGATCGTAGTTTCTTTCCGAAATCGCCTGGACATCTTTTATCGCTGTCAGGAGCTGTGCAGACAGACGCTCCTGGCGCAGTTCCCGCCAGATGAGGAGGCCTGGCATGACGACCACCAGGAGGAGGAAGAGGAGGCAGCCTGCGCGTCGTCGATTTCGCCCGTTCATCCAGTCAGCCTTTCCAGCAAATCGAAAACACTGCCAACGAGCGCTGACCGCGCAGGCGGTCAGTCGGCCTCAGCTCCTGGAACCATTGCAGGCGGAAGCTGCGTCCCTGCCTATGTATTCTGGTGGGCGAAGGCGTGGAGATAGTCGGCGAGGGCCTGGCAGCTTTCGACGGGCAGGGCGTTGTAGAGTGAGGCGCGGAAGCCGCCGACGTTGCGGTGGCCTTTCAGACCGTCCATCTCACGCTCCTGCGCGCCCTGCAGGAAGGCTTTGTCCAGGTCGGCATTTTTAATCCGGAAGGTGACGTTCATCAGGGAGCGATCCGCCCTGCTGCGCACTGCCGGCTCGTAGAA
>JAYTGR010000421.1:0-5229 GCA_043733205.1 Chthonomonadaceae bacterium | reverse complement strand
GGAGCCGGGGGCATAGCCGATGATATTGCCGCCGTAGTAGTCGTTGCCGGCGGTGTTGATCATGGCCAGGTCGTTTGGGACACGGGGATCGTCGAAGTTCTCTTTCGCCAGTATGCGCCGGTAGGTCCACCAGGGCGCGCGCCCGAAAAAGAGGCCGGTGATCGCGCCGTGTTTGATGTGGTACTTCTGAAGCGCCTTGAGTTCGGCATAGTCGTCGGGCGGGGTAATGACGTTATCTGCCTGCGTCTCCGGCGACCACTCCAGCGCAAACGGAAAGGTGAAGGGCTGCACCCAGTCCGGGCGCGCGGTTTCGGGCGCGTCCGGTTCGCCGGTCTCCGCCCTGCTCTCCGCGCCCACCGTCCAGTCCGTCCCCTCCGCTCCGCACAGTGGCAGCAGATCCCCCAGGTCGGTGGCGTCCAGCACATAGCGTGCCGTGAGGTGCTGTTCCGTCCCGTCTTCGTCCCGCACAACCACCGTCTTGATGCTTGTGCCTGTTTCGGCATCCATAATGCAGGCCACGGCACGTGTCCTGTAGAGAATACTGAGCCGGTCGTACTCCACCAGGGGACGCAGGCGCTCCCGCAAAATCTCCGCGCCTACTTTGGGCTCATAGCTTAAGCGGCTGACCCAGCACGCTCCGGGATTGAGAGCGGGACTGTTTTGCGCCGCTGCCGAAAGGCGATAGTTCTCCCGATAGTACCGGCGCACCCGATCGCGGAACTCCCTATAGCGGCGGGTGCCGCCAAACGTCTCGATATGCTGCTGTTCGTCGGGGGTGCAGACGCCCTGTGCCGTCAGCTGCCCGCCGAGCCAGTCCGTCTCCTCGATGAGGCAGACCGACGCCCCGGCCTCCGCGGCCGCCATCGCCGCCGCCGTTCCCCCCGCGCTGCCCCCAACGATCAGCACATCGAAATTCATGGCTCTCCAGCGCCCCTTGCCATCAGTTAGAGGGCGCGGAGTTTGTTGACTTCGTTCTGAATATTGACCAGTTTGGCGTACTCGCCGTCCAGATCCATCAGTTCGTCGTGGGTGCCGCACTCTACCATCTTGCCCTCTTTCATGACCACAAGCCTGCTGGCGTTGCGCAGGGTGCTGAGGCGGTGGGCGATGGCGAAGGTGGTGCGGTTTTTGATGAGGTTGGAGATCGCTTCCTGAATCTGCTTCTCCGTCTCGGTATCCACGCTGGCCGTCGCTTCGTCCAGAATGAGGATTTTCGGGTCGTGCAGGATGGCGCGCGCGATCGAGATGCGCTGCCGCTCCCCACCGGAGAGCCGTTGCCCGCGCTCCCCAACCTGCGTATCGTAACCGTCCGGGAACTTCAGCAGGAAGTTGTGACAGTTCGCGGCCTTCGCCGCCCGGATGACCTCTTCCGTGGAGGCGTCCGGTTTGGCATAGGCGATATTGTCGCGAATGGTGCCGGGGAAGAGGAACGGCTCCTGCAGGACGATGCCGAACTGACGGCGGAAGTCGCTGGTCTTGATGTCGCGGATATCGATACCGTCCACCTTGATGTCGCCTTCGGTGACATCGTAGAAGCGGGAGAGCAGGTTGATGATGGTCGATTTGCCCGCGCCGCTGTGACCGACGAGACCGATCATCTCGCCCGCTTCCACTTTCAGCGTGAAATCGTCCAGAACGCGCTTGGCTTTGTCGTAGGTGAAGGAGACATTCTGAAATTCGACTGCACCCACGATTTCGGGCAGGGCGACCGGGTCTTTCTTCTCCGCGACATCCGGCTCCGTATCCAGCACCTCGAAGACCCGCTCCGCCGCCGTCATGGAGCGCGTCGACCAGTCGAGCACGCGGCTGAGGTTCTGGAACGGCGCGTAGAACTGACCCAGGTAAGCGAGGACGGCGGTCATCGCGCCGACCGTCATGATATGCCCTGCAACAGGAATACTGTTTAAGATCTGATGGCCGCTGAACACCCAGATCGTCCAGGTTCCCAGGGCCATCAGCAGGCCGATGACGGGAAAGTAGACGGCCCACATGGCGTTGGCGGCATAGCTCGCCTCGAAAACCTGCTCGTTGCGCTGGCGGAACCGGCCATTTTCCCGGTCCTCCTGCGCGAAGGCTTTGATGACCCGCATCCCGTTCAGCGCACTGTTCAGGGAAGAGTACATCTTGCTGATGCGCGTCCAGACATGCCGCCACTTGCGGTGCGCACGGGGGAAAAACCAGCTGGTGAGGCCGTAGATGAACGGCACCGGAACCAGAAGCAGGAGCGCCAGCTGCCAGTTCATCTTGAACAGCACCGCGCCGATAAAGATCAGCGTAAGGATATTGTTGACGAACCACGGAATGCCGTCGCTCAGGAAGTCCCAGAGCTGGTCGGAGTCGTTGGTGATGCGCGCCATGACGGAGCCGGTGCTGCGCTTGTCGTAGTAGGCCATCGAGAGAAAGTTGAACTTGTCGTAGAGCCGGATGCGGACATCCATCAGCACCCGCGCGCCAAGCCAGGAGTTCAGGCGCCGCTGACAGTACTGGCAGCCTGCTGCCAGGAACCGGAAAACGATCACTGCTCCCACCAAACCAAGCAGCGTTCGAAAGGCGGTGTCGGGAGCGACGTGCCTGCTGTTGATCAGGGTATCCACAATATGCCAGCCAAAATAGGGCGGTGCAAGCTCGATCAGACTCGCCAGCAGAATCACGACGACACTGCCGATCGCCTGCGCTTTGTACGGAGCGAGGAACTGCAGCAGCCGCAGCATCACCGCGCGTTTGTTGACACAGGCGGGACAGACCTCCGTATCGTCCGGCAGCCGCCGGTGACAATTAGGACAGATTTTCTTATCGTCGAGTTTTTCTTTTTTGGCAGGCTCGCCTTTGGAGAGCGCATTGATCTGCCGCGCAATGGAGTTGGCCTCGCCCACAGCCGCCTGCGAGAAGCGCACCAGCGGAATCGTCTCCGTGTCGGTGCGCACTTCCAGCAGGCCGTTGCCGACCAGAACCTCCGCCTTGGCCTCTTTAATAAGGTTTAGCGGCACGGTATGCAGGACTTTCGCCGTTGTGCCGCCGTTCGGCCCGAAGACGAACACTTTGCCGTTCTCGACCACGACCCATTCCGGCCCAAATGTCCCGGCGGCATTGATGTCGGTCGCGAAGGCGATCAGTTTGGGCGCTTCGTCCTCCTCCTTGGCAGGAGATTTCTCCTCGGCTGGCTCGCTGCCGTTGTGCGTCTCCGGCGCGGCGGTCGGTATCGCTGCAGCCGCAGGAGACGTGTCAGGCAGGAGTTCCGAAGGAGAAATCGGTGCGGCGGCGGAAGGGAGGAGGAGAGCAGGAGCTTCGGGCTCCTGTGCGCGCAGTGCGCGCAGCGTGTTTTCAACAAAATCGGGAAGAACTTCCAGTAGTGCCATAGCCTGCCTTTTCTTCTAAAACCGTCCTGCGAGCGACGGGTGACGAAGCATCGGGACAACGTGTGATACGTCAGGGCGTTGGGAGCGGCGCACCGGATGGAAATGGCGTCCCGTCCAAACAGTACAGTTCACCTACGAACCTGGGATGCGACAGGTTGCATCGCAATACTATACTTTCGTATCGGTATCCTGTCTACTCCACAAAGCTGCCAATAAAGCGGAAAGCGTCGATCTCCTCACGCGTCGGCAGAGCAGGAATCGCGCCCTTACGGGTCGTCGTCAGCGCACCGACAGCGTTGGCTCGCATCACGATCTGAGCGAGCAGAGCAGGAGGCGGACTGATCAGCGCTTCAGTATCTGCAAGACCGGCTTCCAAAAGCCCGCAAAGCAGAGCCGCAGTGAAACCGTCGCCTGCTCCCGTCGTGTCTGCCGCCTTGACCGAGAGGCCGGGCGTATCCAGAGACTTGTCATCTCCCCAGCACACATGACTTCCTTTTGCACCGCGTGTCACGGCTAATAACCGAACATGCGGATAGAGCAGGCGAAAATTCCGTGCAAGCCGGCGGCACTCCTCTGCAGAGACGTTTTCCGCAGGAAACGTGCTGTCCGGGGTCATCAGAAAGACCAGTTCCTCTGCGTTTACTTTGACGACATCGGCATACGGGATCGTATCCAGGATCACAGTGCGGGCTTCTGCCAGGGAGGGCCAGAGCGGCGGGCGCAGATTGGGATCGTAAGAGAGCAGCAGACCGGCGGCACGGGCGGTCTCGACAGCCGCCAGCGTCGTATTTCGGGCGGGTTGATCAATGAGAGTAATAGAGCCATAGTGGAAGATACGACCGGCCTGAATTCGGGCGCGATCAAGCTCCGCAGGGGCGTAGGTCATGTCCGCGCTGGGATTGCGAAAGAAACAGAAGTCTCGCTCGCCGTTCGCTTCGAGAGAGACGAAGGCGAGGCCAGTGCGGTGGTCAGGATCGAAGATCATGCCGCCGGTATCGACACCGGCGGCGGCGAAGGTCTGCTCCAGAAACCGTCCGAACGGGTCGTCACCGACCTTGCCCAGAAAGGCGCTGGAGCGGCCCAGACGAGCGACGCCGACCGCGACATTGGCGGGAGCGCCGCCAGGGGCGCGCAGAAAGCTGCTCGCTTCCCCCACCCCGACACCGCTCTCCGCCGCCACAAAATCGATCAGGGCTTCGCCCAGACAGACGATCTCCGCCATTAAGACTCCTACTTGTTGAAGAGCGTCTTCGCCGTCTCATAGAGGTCGAGCGGCACGGTGCGCAGGACACCGACCGCCTTCTCGATATCGACCGCGACGACGTCGGTGCCGCGGATAGCGACCATCTTGCCGAAATCTTTTTCGTAGACGCACTGCGCCGCGCGAATTCCGAGGCGGGAGGCCAGCACACGGTCGAAGGCGCTCGGGGCGCCGCCGCGCTGGATATGGCCCGTGACCGCAGAGCGCGTCTCGAAGCCGGTGCGTTTCTCGATCTCGGATGCGACCGTCTCGCCGACGTTGCGGTCGCTCAGGATAACATGGCCGAACGCATCCAGTTTCGCCGCAGACTCGTCGAGGTTCGGCAGCTCCGCTCCCTCCGACGCGACCACGATCCCGTAGCCTTTGCGGGCGTAGGCGACCTTCAAGTGGGCGCACATGGCCTCGTAGTCGATCGGGACTTCGGGCAGCAGGATCCAGTCCGCGCCCCCGGCGATGCCGGAATGGAGCGCGACCCAGCCGGCGTGACGGCCCATCACCTCCAGCACGATGACCCGGCTGTGGGAGCGGGCGGTATCGCGCAGGCGATCGACGGCCTCCACATTGACGGTGACGGCTGTATCGAACCCGAAAGTGTAGTCGGTTTCGGAGAGG
>JAYTGR010000420.1:0-1770 GCA_043733205.1 Chthonomonadaceae bacterium | reverse complement strand
ACCTGCAGTATCTCTCCACAGCAGACATTTTCCTGGCCGAGGACGCTCCCTTGAGCGCTGCCAACCGGACGGCGGGACAGGCGGAGAGGATCGTCCGCACCGTAGCACACGACTACGCCGTAAAGCAGGGCGTACAGGACCCTCTGGTCTCCGTCACGACATTCGTGGGACAGGGCGGGCCGCGCTTCTGGTTTTCGCTTGCGCCCGAGCAGCAGCATCCGAACTACGCGCAGCTGGTGATCCAGGTCAGAGATAAGCGTGACACACGGCGGCTGGCTGGGCCGATCCAGGAGGCCCTCTCGGAACAGCTGACGGGCGCGCGTGTGGATGTACGCCAGTTGGAGACGGGCAAGTCGGTCGGTGTGCCCGTGGCCGTTCGGCTCTCCGGGGAGGATCTCGATACCCTGAAGGCACTGGCAGAACAGGTCAAGGCGATCTATCGCAAAACACCTCTTGCTGCCCGTATCCGGGACGACTGGGGAACGCCTGGATTCCGCATCAAAATCGAAACGGACCCAGATCGTGCCAATCTTGCGGGAGTGACCAATCTGGATGTGGCGGCCGCGGCCGCGATGGGGCTGAGCGGACAGCAGGTCAGCACGCTGCGCGAGGGCGACAAGCGGATCCCCATTGTGGCGAGACTGCGCCCGGAAGAGCGCGCGCAGGTGAAGGATCTCGGCGATCTGTACGTCTACTCCCGCTCGGGGACCGAAAGAGTTCCGATCAAACAGGTGGCGCATCTGGTCCCTGCACTGGAGCCTCTGGTCGTGCGCCGCAGGAATCAGTACCGCACGATCACAGTGGCGTGCTTCCCTGCGGAAGGGCATCTGCCTTCCGAGGTATCGAAAGCCATTCAGCAGGATCTGGATGTTTTCGCGCGTTCGCTGCCGGTCGGTTACCGGCTGGAGATCGGAGGAGAGAAAGAGGAGCAGCAGAAGGGCTTCGCGCAGCTCGCGGTCGTGCTGCTGATCTCCACGGTCATGATCTATCTGGCCCTGACCTTCCAGTTCAGGAACGCCGTCAAACCGTTCATCGTGTTCGCGGCAGTCCCTTATGGGATGGTTGGTTCGGTGATCGGACTGGGTATCATGGGCCAGCCGTTCGGTTTCATGGCGTTTCTGGGCATCGTGAGTCTGGTGGGGGTGATCGTCAGCCACATCATCGTTCTCTTCGATTTTATCGAGGAGGCGCAGGCAGCAGGCAGCGAATTCGAGAGAGCATTGCTGGACGCGGGTCTGCAGCGGCTGCGGCCCATAATGATTACCGTGGGCGCAACCGTCATCGCCCTCGTCCCTCTCGCGCTGCACGGCGGGCCGCTCTGGGAGCCGCTGTGCTACGCGCAGATCGGCGGGCTGAGTGTCGCGACGTTCATCACTCTGCTGCTTGTCCCGGTGATCTACGCGATCTTCGTCTACGACCTCAAGATCGTGAAGTGGAATGAGGCGCCGGCCGAATACTGAGACTGCTTCACACGAACATCTTGAACCAGACTTGAACCAGACCGGATTCGAGCGCGAAACAGCCGAATCTCTGTCATAGGTGACGACGGGATCTTCATAAACGCGCGGCGGCTTCTGCATCGATGCGGCGGCGCTGTTCGATGTGGATGCCGAGCACCTGGATGTCGCCGGGACGCAGGCCGGGAATGCGGGCGGCCTGGCCGAGCGAGCGGGGCCGCACCTTCGCCAGTTTTTCGCGGCCTTCGTGGGAGAGGGCGCGGACTACGGCGTAGTCGACATCCTCGGGAATCAGAACGGCCTCCATACGGGT
>JAYTGR010000419.1:0-13496 GCA_043733205.1 Chthonomonadaceae bacterium | reverse complement strand
CATCCTTCGGCGCACCGCAGAACGCGCAGAGATGCGAAGGCATCGGCACCGACGCCGCATTGGGCTTGATCTTCGGTTCGTCGATCGGCTTGTGGGCGAACTTGCTCTGTGTGGCCTTCTCGCGGAACAGGATGCGGTGCAGGCCGATCTGGATCATATCGCCGTCCCGCAGCAGCAGCTCTTTGCTCGCCTCGACACGCTGCCCATTGACCATCGTGCCTGCCGGAGTGCCCGCATCGAGCAGAACATGCCGTTTGCCGTCGGCGCGAATGGCGGCGTGCTGCACGCCGACGCTCAGGTCGCCATAGAGCGGCACTTCACACCGTTCATCCCGCCCCAGGAGGTTCATCGGCTTGGACAGAATAAAGTCTTTGCCTTCGTTGCGTCCGGCCAGCACCTTCACCCACGCCTCTTTGAACAGCTCCTGCATCAGGCCGATGAAGAAGCCCGTCAGCGCGCCGATAAGCACGTAGGAGAGCATGCGCCCTGGCCCGCCCGCATCGTAGCAGCCGGACTGGCCGACGGCCGAATAGATCGGCTTCGTGCTGCTGCCCAGCAGGTCGAAAAGCACTCCCCCGATCGTGCCGCCCAGGAATCCACCCAGTGCGCCCTGAAAGATGCGCTTCAGACTCATCGTCGCCAGCGCAGCGCCAATCCCCAGACTGGTTCCGAGGAACGCGAACTCGACACCCCGCGCGATGATCTGAAGGACGAATCCAAACAAAGAGGGATTGACCGCAGCGGCGTCCCTGCCGCCAAGCAGGGCATAGAACACATGTCCCAGGTTGTTGCCGAGCGAGCCGAGAATGACGCCTCCGGCCAGACCGATGAGCACGCCGCGCACAAGTTTGCGGGGATTGCCTTCGACGACGCCGTCCACGCCGCCCAGCATCAAGGCGATCAGTCCGTACACCGCAAAACCCAGCACGAAACCGGGCCAGGGTGTCTTCGGCTGCGCGGCCGCACACGCCCCATCGACAGCCCTATAGATGTAGCTGTTGTAGGGGATGAGGGCTTCGGAGATCAATCCTCCGACCAGTCCTGCCACCCCTCCGGCAATCAACCCGAGCAGAATGCGCGATCTCACTATCCACTCCTTGCTGCGCTACGCCTCGAAGCGGAAGCGTGTGTTGCCGATATTGACCTCATCGCCGGGCCGCAGCGGCTGTGGGACCTGACCGGCGATACGCACTCCATTGACATAAGTGCCGTTCGAAGAGCTGTTGTCCACGAGTACGACCTGCCCGTTCGTCATCTGCAGGGTAGCGTGCCGGCGCGAGGTGTTGGTATCGTTGGGCAGCGGTATGGGATTGCCGGGATCCCGTCCGATGTCCATCGAGGGTCCCAGCAGGGGGAAGATCGTACCCGCGTAGGTGCCCATCGTGGCGACCAGGCGCGGTCCGCTCACCACGGCCAAGGGCGCGGCTCCCATTCCGCCGCCTGCCATCCCCACCCCGCCGAAAGGATCGACTGTGCCGTCGGTGATGGGCTGAATGGGCGGCTTGGCGGGTTTAGCGAAGGGGCTGGGAGCGGCGGCGCCCGCTTCGGTCGCCATCACGGCGGAGCTGAGGCCAAGTTTGTCCAGGACATTCTTCAGGCGTCCGGTCTGGTAGAGCCAGTAGACACCATAGAAGATGCCGCCGAGAAAGAGCAGACTGACGAGAGTGCTGAGAACTCCCCCGAACGGGTTGGTATTGGCCTGCGTATCGGACCGCTCGCGAGAATACGCGCTGTCCGCGCTCCCGTTTCCAGCCGGAATACCGGGCGTCACGGCAGAGGCGACAGGAACGGGCACAGGCGCAGGAACGGTCTTCACGTCGGCCCAGTCCACCGCCATCGGCGACCAGCCGTCTCCGGTGCGGGAGGCAGGCAGAGTCTGGGTCGAACCGATCTTATGATCGGCATAGCTGACCGTCGCAGTCAGTTCCCTGCCAAGCGGTACATTGTCGAAACGCGCCAGACCACCGTCAGAGGCCTGGAGGGTCGTGGTCTTGTTGTACGTCTTCGCGGCATCCGCCAGCGTCACCTGTGCCCCGATCAAACCCAGCCCGCCCTTCTGCACCGGGATATTGATACGCTGTGCGTAGGTGAAGCTGCTTTCGGTCAGGGGGATTGCGGCATCTGTCTTGATGGCGAGCCGTGCCAGGTTACCGTGCGTGCTGTCCAGCACTTCCAGTTTCGCAGTTTTCGCATCCACATTGGAAGGCACTCCCACCAGGACATCCGTTCCGGTAGCGACGGGCAGTGGTGTCAGGGCAGTCAGCGCGGTCTCTCCATTCGCAGAGACGAATCGATAGGCAAAATCGCCTCCCTGGATCTCTTTCTTCAGCTTTACGACCGCCGAAGAGGAGACAGGAGCCACCGCCGGTGGGCTGCCGCTGGCGCCTGCAGGAGCGCCGCTGCCGCTTCCAGGCGCATTCTGACCGGAGGACGCTTCTGAAGTGCCATGCCCTGCAGACGCAGCCTTAGGCGGCCTGCCGGCAGAGTCCGTAGAAGCGGGCGGGGTCTGAGCCAGAGCGGAGAGCGGCAGACTCAGAGCCAGCACGCCGAGAGAGAGGCGCAGCGCGCGCCGGGGGCTGAAAAGGGTGGTTGTACGCAGGATCATATCAGTTCCTTGAGCAGACGAAGTGCGGCAGGCAGATGGCCGATCAGATCTCCGGCGACCAGTCCGGCTTCCCCCTGGGCGGCAGCCGCAAGATCACCCGCCAGTCCATGCAGAAAGACACCGAGCGCGGCCGCCTCCAGCGGCGGAATGGCTTCGGTGCGAAATAGGTTCTCATCCTCGATCGCGCGCAGCGGCGCGATGGCCTGCGCCAGCAGTCCGCCCAGAATGCCCGTCAGCGTGTCGCCCATACCGCCCGACGCCATGCCGGGGTTGCCGCTGGTATTGACGATGATATTGCCCAGCGCATCGGCGGTCAGCGTGTGACGGCCTTTGAGGACTACGGTCGCCCGGTAACGCCGCGCAAGTTCGCGCACCGAGGCTATACGATTAGACTGCACGTCCGCGATGGATGTTCCCAGCAGACGAGCGGCCTCTCCGGGATGCGGCGTCAGCACCAGCGGAGCGCGCGGATCGTCAGGGCGCGCCTGTGCAGTCTCCGGCGACTGCGCCAGCGCGTTGAGCCCGTCCGCATCCAGCACCAGCGGCTTCGGTATCTCGACGAGCAGGCGATGCACCAGCGCGACCGCCTCCGGCTCCGTCGTCAGGCCCGGCCCCACGCACAGGACTGTGGCTCTCTGCGCAAACCGGGACACGGCAGCGAACGCTTCGCCTGAAACCGCGCCCGCTCTCTCCGGCAGCGGCACCGTCATCTGCTCGTCCAGCTTTGCGCCGAGGGTCGGCTGCACTCCGGCCGGGGTCAGCACGGTTACCAGTCCTGCCCCGACCCGCTGTGCCCCACGGGCGACCAGCGCCGGCGCGCCCGCCATCCCGCGTGATCCGGCCACCACGCCCACATGCCCGTAATCGCCCTTGTTCGTCTCGCCTTTGCGCTTAGCAAGCAGGCGATTCGCTCTGCCAAAATCGAGAATCGCCCTGGAGGCCGGACCTCGAAAATCCCCCTGCGGGCGTTCCGGCCCGATGCTCGGCGCCCCCTCGCCTCTACGGAAAAGAGGTGCCGAATAATATGCCGAATCCGGCAGGAACTGCACCTGAATGGTGGGCTCCGTCGGGTCGGCCGGCGCTAACTGGCTCCAGTCGAAACCGATGTCTGCGACATGAAGTTTCCCGACGTGTTCCGCACCTGGGAAAAGCAGCAGGCCCAGTTTGGGATACGCGAATGTGACGGTGTGCGTCCCTCTGACGGCTGCGCCCGGCGTCGCCCCTGTGTCGGCGTCTACTCCGGAAGGAATATCGACCGTAAAAACGGGACAGCCTGCGGAATTGATCGCTTCGATCTGCGCGGCGATTTCGGCGCGAGGTGCGGATTTGACGCCGGTTCCGAGCAGTGCATCGATGATGAAGTCGGCTCTCGACAGCAGGGCATCCCGCTCGGCCGCCTGGCCAAGCGGCAGAAACTTCAGATCGAGTCGGCGTGCAAGATCGTAGTGGGTGCGGGCATCCGCTTTCAGCGCCCCGGCCTCTCCAGCAAAAATCAGAGTGCAGTCCGCGCCGGCCAGAGAGAGATAACGTGCGATCACAAAGCCGTCGCCGCCGTTATTGCCGGGGCCGCAGAAGACGAGTGCGCGCCTGCCGTACACCGGCCCGTACTCCCGCGTCACCGCATCCACGACGGCGCGCCCGGCATTCTCCATCAGGACAACGCCGGGAATGCCGAACTCCTCACCCGCCCGACGATCCATGTCGCGCATCTGCTGTGCAGTCACCACTCGCATCGTCACCTCACATCTGCCCGTTGAGACGCTTTCAGACACGCCGGGTGTTCACTTTGTCCCCAGCGGTTCGGGCTCCCGGTTCAGGCGGTAGCGCAGATAGAGTTCGCTGCCATCGCGATAGAGCGAGAGCAGCGTCACCGGCAGCGCGACATTGGCCGGAAACCCGACTCCGCTTACGGGCGTCGGCAGGCGGGAGCCGCCTTTGATTTTGGGGGCCAGCGTCAGGAACAGTTCGTCGGCAAGTCCGGCGCGAATAATCTGATCGTTGAGCGTCGCGCCTCCCTCACAGAGCAGGTATCGAATGCCAAGATTTTGCCGCAGATGCTTCAGCGCCGCCGCCAGATCCACATCGTCCTGCCCTATCTGCACTACGTTCGTTCCCGCTTTCAGTTTCGCAGCGACGTCCTCCGGCAGCGCTGTGGGCGCAAGCACATAAGCTTTATCCGGCGCATCCGTAAAAAAACGGTTGTTCAGCGGCACATCGCCTTTGCGCGTCACCACAAAGCGCATGATCTCCGGCGGATAGATCACCTGACTGGCCCGCAGTGTCGTGCTGCCCAGCAGCGCGGCATCGCAGGTATGCTGCAGACGCCGAAACAGCTTCTGATCGGTTGGGCCGCCGACACCTTTCGCCGTTCCGTCTAGCTCCCCAACGACGATCTTGCCATCGATGGTCGCGGCCATATTGATGTAGAGATAAGGCCGATCCTCCGGCGGATCCGGACGCTCCAGCTCCAGGTAGAGCGCATCCGGTTCCGGAGGGTTCGCCGTCTCATCGAGCAGACACTGCAGAGCCATAGAGCGATTTTCTTTCCGCACACGATCTAAAACGCGGGGCGTTCCCACTGGCGGGACTGCACGGAGTTGTCGACGGCTTCGAGCACCGCCTGATTTTTGAGGCCGTCTTCGAAGTCGGGCGTGAACTGTTCGCCCTTGCCGATGGCCTTGAACAGATCCGCCATCATATTGATGAAGGTGTGCTCGTAGCCGATGATATGCGCGACAGGCCAGTAGCCTTCCATGTAGGGCATGAAGTTCTCGGTGGCCTGAATCGTATGGAAGCCCTGCAGTCCCTGGGGATCGTCGGTCAGATAGATCTCGATCTCGTTCATGCGCTCCAGGTTGAAGGCGATGGTGCCCTTCTCGCCGTTGATCTCCCAGCGGTTGTAGTTTTTGCGGCCGGGCGCAAGGCGCGTGGCCTCGAAGGTCGCGGTCGCGCCGTTGTTGAAGCGGGCGAGGAACGCGGTCACATCGTCGACCGTCACGTCGCCCATCTCGCCGGACGCTTTGAAGCCGGTCAGGCCGCCGTCGGTGTCGGCAAGGAGCGGACGCTTCTTGATAAAGGTCTCCGACAGTCCGATCACCTCGGTAAATTCGGCTCCCATCACAAAGCGGGCCGTGTCGATCAGGTGGGCATTCAGGTCGCCGTGCGAGCCGCTGCCCGCGATCTTCTTGTCCAGCCGCCAGACCAGAGGCACGCTCGGGTCGTTGATCCAGTCCTGCAGGTAGGTTCCTCGGAAGTGGCGGATCGCGCCGAGTTTGCCGTCGCGCACCATCTGCGCCGCCATGGCGATGGCCGGGGCCTTACGGTAGTTGTGGCAGATGCCGTTGATGAGGCCCGTCTGCTTCGCGACATCGTAGGACTCTTTGGCGTCTGCGACCGAGATCGCGAGGGGCTTCTCACAGAGAACGTGCTTGCCGGCTTTCAGCGCGGCCTGGGAGATAGCGGCATGGGAGTCGTTGGGCGTTCCGATGTCGATCAGGTCGATGTCCGGGCGCTGAATGACCTCTTCCCAGTTGGTCGCGTACTCCTGCCAGCCGAAGTTAGCGGCGGCCGCCTTCACTTTATGTTCGCTGCGGCCGACCAACACCTTCATCACCGGCTCGACATCGAGATCGAAGAACCGGCCCACCTGCCGATACGCGTTGCTGTGCGCCTTTCCCATGAACTGATACCCGATGAGAGCGACATTGATCTGCCTTTTAGCCATTGAATGAGGTTCCTCCGTTGAAAATTGTCCGTGTTTCCGTTCGTCCAAACGGCACCTGCGGGGATGGCGAAACCGCCGCGCTACTGTTCGCCATTTTCAAAGCGATTCCCTCTCTCCTGCCGAAGGGAAAAGTTCGTCCGCAGACCATCCACACAGGAACGCGCCGCTAGAAATTCCGCATGGTCTTTACTTCCGTGATGCTGACGATTTGGCGGCGAACGATCTGATCCAGACGCATATACATCATTTTGCCGTCCTCGTCCAGACCGAATTCGGCCCCGGCGCGCGCGGAGCCCATCCATTCGCGGTTGGCGATTTCGAAGCGTTTGAAATCCTCCATCTTGAACTTATAACGCCGAGGCTCGATCTGTCCGGCGAACCACACGTCCATCACCACTCCGGGTGTCTCAGTCAAATTTTCTCTCCTCTCCTTCTCTCATTTTCTCTCACTGCCTTGTCCCTCGTTGTCTGCGGGAAGGCGGTCAGGGCTGTTTATTGCCGCGCTGGTCGGCCTCGACAGCGCCCTGAACGGCAGTCTGCGCGGCAGGTGCGATGCCGAGCCCGGTCAGAAGGGTGTGGGCCATGACCCGGTTGCCGGTGGCGTTCATGTGGACGCCGTCCACCGTCAGCAGGAGTTCGTGACCGCCGGTCTGATGCTGATAGGCGGTAATGAGCGCCCAGAACGGCTTCTGATAGTCGACGAACCCGGCATGGTGCTTCTTTGCAAGCTCGCGCAGAGCCGCGTTGTACGTCTTGAGTTTGGCGTTCTCTTTGTTCGTATCGTCCTCATGGATGACGGTGGTGGAGAGCACGACGACTTTCGCGCCGATCTTCTCCGCCTGCACGATCATGTCCTCGACATGCTGACGGTACTCCGGAAGCGGTATGGCGCGTGGGCCGTCGCCGTCGGGATGATTGTCCATGAATCCGTGCCAGACGTCGTTGACGCCGACGCTGATGGTTACGAGATCGGGCTTTTTGTCCAGGACATCGCGCTGAAACCGCGCCAGCATGTCGGTCGATTTGTGGCCGGAAATCCCCGCATTGACGACTTCGATCGGCTGCTCTGGATAGAGCGCATTCAGATAGTGGCGCACCAGCCAGACATAGCCGCCTGGCCCCTCTCCCCCCTGCGTGATGCTGTCTCCGAGGCAGACAATGCGATGCACTCCTTTCAAGAGAGGAGGCCGTTCGAACATAGTCTGGGCAGGACAGGTGGAGAGGCTTGACGGAAGCAGGAATAGACACGCGATTAAGAAACGCATTTGGTTCTCCTCATGGGCTTCTGACAGATTCCCTCAAAGAGATCCTGTTTCCTGCTTATCGGGAACAAGGGGGCATCTTATTGCTGTGCAGCGGCAAAGAGAAGCAGACATCGTTACGCATCGATGCCTCACAGTTAAATAAAATAATCTATTTATATATGAATGGAACTATCTATAGGTCTATGGCGTCCCTCCCTTGTCCAGACGCGACTTTGAGAGGGAATGAAGCTGAATGCTATCAAGTGTCTCCCTTATCCTCCTCTCTCCTCACCGCTACCTGAAGTCCGTCAACAAGCCCCAGCTAAAGCTTGGGGGCTTGCAGCAGAGTTCGCACTCACTGCAGTAGGCTGATTGACTGCAGCCCTGAAACCGATGTTCTTAGCGCCGTTCACATCGGCATTCTCTGTGTGCCCGCAGGTCACACAGAGAAACTCAGACTGAGATTTCCGATTGGCTTTGTCGACGTGCTTACAGACAAAACAGGTCTGTGACGTGTAAGCAGGATCGACTGGAACCAGAGGAATGCCAGCGAGTTTCGCCTTGTAATCAACAAAGAAGCGGAGTTGAAAGAAAGACCAACTGCCTCTCTGAGCACGTTGAGTATGCCGAACCCTTGTCTTGTCGAAGAACTGCTGGAGATCCTCCATAGCGATCCCCTGACAAGTGCGTGAGGCTTTCTCAACGAGATGCTTGCTGATCTGTCAGACAGTCCACTGCGCCCTCCTGCAAAAAACAGGAAAGAACAAAAATAAATCAAGAAAGAAAATGGAGAACTCTCCTGCGGAGGGCAAGGATACCATTCCTCCCCTGCCTAAAGGCAAGGGGTCTCCTGGTATGAACGTATGAATACCCTCACGGAAGCAACGCCTCACCAAAACCAGGGCGACGTGCATGAGGCCCATAACGGCCTGAGCGCTTCTACGCTCTCCCCGGAACTGCTCCACAGGATGAACGCCTACTGGCGCGCCGCCAACTATCTGTCGGTCGGCCAGATCTACCTGTACGATAATCCTCTGCTGAAGGAACCGCTGACGCTTGCCCACGTGAAGCCGTTGGTGGTCGGGCACTGGGGCACGACGCCCGGTCAGAACTTCATCTATGTACATTTGAACCGGGTCATCAATAAGTATGATCTGGATATGTTCTATATCGCCGGTCCCGGCCATGGCGGTCCGGCGATCGTGGGCAACGTCTACCTCGAAGGCACCTGGAGCGAGGTCTATCCCAACGTCACCCAGGACGAAGCCGGGCTGAAGAAGCTGTTCAAGCAGTTCTCCTTTCCGGGCGGAATCTCCAGCCATGTTGCGCCGACCACGCCCGGCTCGATCCACGAAGGCGGCGAACTGGGCTATTCGCTCAGCCATGCTTTCGGGGCCGCGTTCGACAATCCTGATCTGATCGTCGCCTGCGTCGTCGGGGACGGCGAGGCGGAGACAGGCCCCCTGGCGACCTCCTGGCAGTCCAACAAACTGCTCGATCCTATCACAGACGGCGCTGTGCTGCCGATCCTCCACCTCAACGGCTACAAGATCAGCAACCCGACCGTGCTCTCACGTATCGAGCCGGATGAGCTGGAGATGTTCTTTCGAGGCTGCGGCTGGACACCCTACTTTGTAGAAGGGGATGATCCGGACACGATGCACGAACTCATGGCCTCTACGCTGGAAAAGGCCATTGAAGAGATCCGGGAGATCCAAAAGAATGCACGCGAAAACGGAGACGCCACTCGTCCGCGCTGGCCCATGATCGTTCTCAAATCTCCCAAGGGCTGGACAGGACCGAAAGTCGTCGATGGCTTACAGATCGAAGGCACCTTCCGAGCGCATCAGGTTCCGCTTCTGGTGAATGCCGAATATCCCGATCATGTCAAACTGCTCGAAGCGTGGATGCAGAGCTACCGGCCGGAAGAGCTGTTCGATGCCAATGGCCGACTGATGCCGGAACTCGCTGAACTCGCGCCGAAGGGCGACCGACGGATGGGCGCAAATCCGCACACCAACGGCGGGATCCTGCTGCATGATCTGCGGATGCCGGACTTTCATCAGCACGCGGTCGATGTGTCTGCGCCCGGCGCGGTAGAGGCCCAGGATACGCTCGTGCTGGGCAAGTTTTTGCGGGACGTGGCGAAGCTGAACCTTGACCAGCACAATTTCCGGGTTTTCGGCCCCGACGAGACGCTCTCGAACCTGCTCGGCGCGATCTTCGAAGTCACCGATCGGCAGTGGGATGCGCGGGAAGTCGGAAATGACGAGTTCCTCGCGCCCTCCGGACGTGTGCTCGATTCGATGCTCAGCGAACACCAGTGCGAGGGCTGGCTGGAGGGGTATCTGCTCACCGGCAGGCACGGTCTGTTCAACAGTTACGAAGCCTTCATTCGCATCGTCGATTCGATGTTCAGCCAGCACGCCAAGTGGCTGAAAGTCACCTCCGAACTGCCCTGGCGGCGAAAGATCGCCTCTTTGAACTATCTGCTCGCCTCCCATGTCTGGCAGCAGGATCACAACGGCTTTACACACCAGGACCCCGGCTTCCTCGACCATGTGATCAACAAGAAGGCCGACATCGTCCGCGTCTACCTTCCGCCGGACGCCAACTGCCTGCTGTCAGTCTTCGATCACTGCCTGCGCAGTCGGCACTACGTCAACGTGGTGGTGGCGGGCAAACATGCCCTGCCGCAGTGGCTGACGATGGATGCGGCGGTCGTACACTGCACCGAGGGCATCGGTATCTGGCAGTGGGCAAGCAACGACCAGAACGTCGAGCCGGACGTGGTGATGGCCTGCTGCGGAGATACGCCCACGCTGGAGATTCTGGCTGCCGTCTCCATCCTCCGCCAACATCTGCCCGACCTGAAGATCCGCGTCATCAACGTCGTCGATCTGATGAAACTACAGTCCAGTTCCGAACACCCGCATGGTCTGAACGATACAGATTACGATTCGCTGTTCACCAAAGACAAGCACATCATCTTCGGATTCCACGGCTATCCCTGGCTGGTCCATCGGTTGACCTATCGCCGCGCCAACCGCAATCTCCATGTCCGGGGCTACAAAGAAGAGGGCACGATTACAACGGCCTTCGATATGCGGGTGCAGAACGATCTGGATCGGTTCCATCTGGTGATAGACGTCGTCGATCGTCTGCCGCATCTGGGATCGCAAGGCGCCTATCTGAAGCAGATGATGGCCGATAAACTCATCGAGCACAAGCATTACATCGACGAGCACGGCGAGGACTTGCCGGAGATCCGCAACTGGAAATGGGGGGCCTCCCAATGAATCCACAGCCACTGATGGCGACCGCGCGCGCGCTGTTCGCCAATGATAAGGGCCTGCTGGCGATGGACGAGAGCACTCCCACCTGCAACAAACGCTTCGCCGCACTGGGAATTCCCCAGACCGAGGAGGCCCGCCGCAGATATCGGGAGATGATCGTCACTACGCCCGGTCTCGGCGCGTACATCGGAGGCGTCATCCTCTACGACGAGACGATCCGGCAGCGGACGAAAGAGGGCAAGCCCTTTCTGAAAGTCCTCGCGGAGGCGGGAATTGTGCCCGGAATCAAAGTAGACATCGGCGCGAAGGCGCTGGCTGGCCGTCCCGGCGAGAAGATCACAGAGGGTCTGGACGGACTGCGCGACCGTCTGGCGGAATACTACCGGATGGGCGCCCGCTTCGCCAAGTGGCGCGCTGTCATCACGATGGAAGACGGCATCCCCAGCCGGGGCTGCATCGAGGCCAATACGCACGCGCTGGCCCGGTATGCAGCGCTGTGTCAGGAGGCCGGCCTCGTTCCGATCGTCGAGCCGGAAGTTCTCATGGCCGGCGTGCATACGCTGCAGCAGTGCGCGGCGGTGACGGAGGACGTTCTGAACGCCCTTTTCGGGCAGCTTCGCACCCAGGGTGTGATGCTGGAGGGAGCGATCCTGAAGCCCAACATGATACTTCCTGGCTCCGACTGTCCCACGCAAGGAACGCTTGAGGAGATCGCCGATACGACGGTAACGTGCCTTTTGCGAACCGTTCCCGCCGCCGTACCGGCCATCGCGTTTCTGTCGGGCGGTCAGTCCGCCGAACTGGCCTCGGCGCGCCTGAACGCCATGAACCTGCGGTTCCAGGGGCGCCTCCCCTGGGCGCTGGCGTTTTCCTTCGCCCGTGCCATTCAGCAGCCAGCGCTGGAGATCTGGCGAGGTGAGGACGACCATGTGTCGGCGGCGCAGGAAGCGCTCCTGCATCGCGCCCAGTGCAACCGCGCGGCACGTCGCGGCGAATACAACGCCGCGATGGAAGGTGCAGGGCGCGCAGCCCTCTCTGTGGGATGAAACGCAAATAAGGAAGGCACCGACATGAGGCGAGAATACGAGAGCGGCGAGGAACTCTATGCAGCAGGCGAGAGTGTCCCGTCCGGAATTTACAAGCATCTGGATAGTCCGTATATCCTCGATTTGGCTGGCGAAGATACCCTGCCCGGTCGCCTGGATGGACGCGCGACCTACTATGTTCGCCTCCGTCACACCTGGGGTGCGCACCGAACCTCCGTTGAGTCGACGTCGCTGCCCTTGACGGAGGGCAACGAGGCACCGTGTACCTGTGCGCCGGCAGCCTGCACCTGTCGAAGCGTGGCCAGTGCGCAAAACACGATACAACACACAAAGGGATGAAAACCATGACAACACAAACGATGTTACCGAACGAAACGATCCTGCAGAACAACCTGAACAGTTCCGTGGTCGCGATCTACGACACACACAATCTGGCGGAAGATGCGGTGAAAGCCTTGCAGCACCAGGGCTTCGATATGACGAAACTGTCTATCGTCGGCAAAGACTACCACACCGAAGAGAACGTTGTCGGATACTATAACACCGGCGACCGCATGAAAGCCTGGGGCAAATCCGGACTTTTCTGGGGTGGCCTGTGGGGCATGCTCTTCGGCTCCGCCTTCTTCTTCGTCCCGGTCGTGGGGCCGATTCTGGTGGCCGGCCCCCTCGTCGCCTGGATCGTCGGAGCACTGGAAGGGGCGGCGATTGTGGGTGGATTTAGCGTTCTGGGCGCGGCGCTGGTTGGGATCGGCATCCCGAACGACAGTGTCGTGAAATACGAAACGGCGCTCCAGGCGGGCAAATATGTCCTGATCGTCCATGGCACCCCGGACGAGACCCATCGGGCGCAGGCTTTGCTGGAACTGACCCAACATCAGGGCCTCACCGCACACATCTCCTGATGGGACCAACAAGGAATTTATCATGTTAAGAACAGTCAAAGACCTGCACGGTTTGACGATCCATGCCCTCGACGGCGAGATCGGCAAAGTAGTTGATATTCTCTTCGATGACGAGCGTTGGACCGTTCGCTACCTGGTGGTAGAGACCGGCACCTGGCTTTTCGGCCGGAAAGTGCTGCTTTCCCCGATCGCCTTCGACCATGTGAAATGGGAAGAGTATCAACTGCACTGCAATCTCACCTGTGAACAGATCAAGAACAGTCCGGATCTGGACACAGACAAGCCGGTATCGCGCCAGTGGGAGACGGACTACTACGGCTACTACGGCTGGCCCACCTACTGGGGCGGCATAGGCGGATGGGGAGCCTACGGTTATCCGGGGGCGCTGTTCTCACAACCGTTTGGCATGCGCGGAATGGCATCACAGGAGATCGACAGGCGGGCGCAAGAGCACGGCGATGCCCACCTGCGCAGCACCAAAGAGGTTACCGGCTATAAAATACTTGCGACCGACGGACACCTCGGCCATATCGACGACTTCATTGTCGATGAGAGCACCTGGAAGATCCGCTATCTGGCGGTGGACACGCGAGACTGGTGGCCGGGCAAGAAGGTTCTGCTGCCGCCGGACTGGATCAGCCAGGTAAGTTGGCTGGACAAGCAGGTTACGGTGGACGTC